>JAPOQA010000050.1 GCA_026710945.1 Chloroflexota bacterium | reverse complement strand
GGCGTCCACGTGGCCAAGAGGCGGGGGACGAGCCCCCGCGTTACGCCGGACACCGTGCCAAGGCGGTCGCGTGGCCAAGAGGCGGGGGACAAGCCCCCGCGCTACGCCGGATAGCGCGCCGTGGCGGTCGCGTTGTCAAGAGGCGGGGGACAAGCCCCCGCGCTACGCCGGAAACTGTGCCCGCAGTTCCGGTCACGGACGGTGTGGGAAACTTTCATCGCGGTCACGTGTATGCCGTGATGCGCGTGGCCTGCGCTGTTTGAACAACAGTGATGACTAGCAATTAACGTCTTTGCCCTCACTCCCAAACACCGCCATGCGTTCTTCCTGCTCGGTCTTCTCGGTGCCGGCGGGAATGAAGTGGAATTGGAGCGCCCGGCGCCGGCTCTCGCTGCGGTTTGCCGGCGTGCCGTGGTGCATAAGGCCGTCGAAGAAGAGCACGCCGCCGGGTGGCAGCGGCACCGCTACGTCGCGGTTGAGGTCAAGGTGTTCGTCGCAAATCTGCCAATCGCGCCGCCGAAAATGCACTACCGGGCCTTCTTTATGGGTGCCGGGCTTCACGTGCATGCAGCCATTCTCGAGCGTAGCCGCGTCCAGCGCCGTCCACGTGCCGACAATCGGCGTGCCCATCGGCAAGTTGAAGAAGGCGTGGTCTTGGTGCCAGGGCTTTTCACGTCCGATGCCCGGGGGCTTGCTCAGGGCCTGGTCGGCAAAGAGTTCCGGCTCGGCTTCCAGCAGGCGGCTGACAACGCGCTGTAAATTGCGATGCCACGCCATCGCTTTCATACGCGGCTCAAACTCGACAAAGTGCTGGAGTTTGCGCACGCAATCGAGTTGCCGCTCTGGCGGCAAGGTACGGACGTATTTCTTGGAGGCAGCCTCAAACTGCACGCCCACAAAATCGGCGTGCTTGCCGATTACGAGATCCGTAAAGCCAGCCAATGCCGATTCTACCTCCCGGTCGGTAAACACTCCCTGAATGACCAGGAAGCCGGTTTCCCGATAGAACGCCACGTGCTCATCGGAGAATTCATCGATGCTGGCTATCCCGGTGGCGCTGTTGTCGAAGCGATAGAGTTGCTCTTTGTAGGGATCGCCCTCATACTGGTCGAACTTGAGTTCTGCGGCGGTTCCCAGTTCCTGAACTTGTGCCATTGTGCTGTCCTCATTCAGCCAAATACTGGGGAATTGGAGGTTTGCTTGCCTTCGATGGTAGAACTGACAATGCCTACTGTCAAGCTGGAATCTCGGTGCCGACTTTGCAACGGCGTGAATATAGTGAGCTGTGCTGATGGAGCGGATTCACCAGCACATTTGGTGGCCTAAGTTCGAGTCAAGCTACAGCCAACGGTCGAACCAATCGAACGCCTTGGCGCCGCTGAAAGCATGGCCGCCGGGATGCAGGTCCAAGTCCAGTCTATCGGCAACGCCGGCTGCGGCGAAGATGCGTTCCACGTCAGCATAACAGCGCAGTGCATCGTCTTTCACAAAACAGTCGTCCAGTTCGCCAACCTCCACGAGGCACGGGCGCGGCGCAATGAGACCGGCCACGGACGCAATGTCGCCAAAGGTCAGCAGGCCGCGGGCGAATTGCGAGCCGCAGGTGTTGCCCCGACCGCGATGGCCGATGGCGTCCTCTAACGTGCTGAGGTAGCAAACGATGTCGGCGCAGCGAACGCGTTCGTCCAGGGCCGACAGATAGGTGGTCATCGTGCCACCGAAGGAGAGGCCGATCATGCCGATGCGATCGGGGTCTACATTTGGCAGACCCTGAAGCAGGTCGATGCCGCGCATGCCGTCCCAGATGTCGAGCGCGAGTAACTGGAACCCCAGGTAGCCGTAGCCCAGATAGAGCGCGTTGCAGCCATCGCGAGAGTCGCGCCGCCACTCGCGCGGACCCTGACGCTCGCCAAAGCCGCGCCAGTCGGGCGCCAGGCAGACGTAGCCGCGCTCGGCAAGCTGCTGGGCGTAGTTGACGCCGGACTGCCGTTCCTTCTGTTGCGCATAGTTGGGATCGTCCGGTGGAGGCAAGATACCTGCGGGGTCATCCTTGCCACGTCCGTGACCGTGGGCACAGAGGATGGCCGGCCGCCGTTCGCCATCCTTGATGTCCTTGGGCGTGAAGAGCCAGGCGGGCACGGTGGCAAAGGCCTCGCTGTCGTAAAGGACCTTCTCCCGCACGTAGCTGCCCTCGTCGTGGCGCTCGACCACCTCGACATTGAGCGGCACGGGATCGGGATACGGGCCGATCATCTCTCGCACCTGGATCAACGTACGCTCATGCCACGCGCGCCACTCCGCCGCAGTAGACGGCAGCGCCAGGGGCGCCGCCGTCGCTTTGGCGCGGGCAATCAGTCCTTCCACGGGATCGATGTACGGTCGCGAACTGACACTCATGCTCTCTTCCTCCTGGAGACCGCTACGTAACCCTAGCGGATGTGAGAAAAGTTCCTTCTCCCTCGACGGGAGAGGGCTAGGGTGAGGGTGGATCTCCTGAAATCCCTCAATATGCACTCCGATTCTGCGCTGTTATGCGTTGACACTACACACTGCAAGGGACCAATGTAGCAAGAAGACCCCTCACCCCGACCCTCTCCCCCAGGAGACCTTTGCGCAACTCAAGCGGTAGCGAAATAGTCCCCTCTCCCTCGACGGAGACCTTTGCATAACCCTCGCCAAAGCGCGGATGTTCCCTCTCCCTCGACGGGAGAGGGTTAGGGTGAGGGTGAATCTCCTGAAATCTCTCCATATGCACCCCGATTCTGCGCTGCTATGCGTTGAAACTGCACAAAGCAAGGGACCAATGTAGCAAGAAGACCCCTCACCCCGACCCTCTCCCCCAGGGAGAGGGAGTGCCTCCGCTTGAAAGTGGGGTTATGCAAAGGTCTCCCCAGGGAGAGGGAGTTTTTTCGTCTGCAGGCGAGGTCATTCACAGGTCTCCTCCTTGGGTTAGGTAGGTCCGTCAGTCTTTTGCCATGCTACGGCAAGAGCAGTCTACTCTTTCCAGCCTATCGTTTCGCCAAAGTGCGCCAGAGTTTCCGCACGTGTAAGCGCCCACAGCGAATACACCCCCACCGCCGTGCCAAAGGGAAAAATTGAAGAGTTGGAGCACGCTCAGGATGAGCACGAGGATCCGCGCCCAATTCTGCCGCTGCAGCAGGCCGATGCCGCCAATCAGCCCTGGTACCGACACGAGAAACAAGAACACGCCGATAAAGGTGCCGACCGCCACCCAGATGCCCATAGCCGACGTGCCATCGGTGGCAGCCAGCAGCAGCCCGATACCCACAAACACAAGAATCACGAGCGCGGTTACAAGGAGCCCCAGAGCGCTCAATATAATGTGCAACCACGCCACAATCTTGACATGGGTCTCGGTGTCCTGTGGGCTCATGGGAGCAACCTTTCGTGTTTACAATGATAACGCGGCGTATGTATAAGTTTCGTCAATCCTGCGAAAACAGAACTCGAGTTCCGTCACTTTCATGAAAATAGCGCGAGAGACTCCGTTATTACCGCGAATGCAAGAATCCATCTACTCTCTTGGCACGTGCGTGTCGCCCTAGGCGGAGGGCAGGCCCCCTTCTTCGGTACTGCCGCTTTCTCATCAAGAGGCAGGGGACAAGCCCCAATGTTGTTGCATTAGAGCATGATGGCGACGAATACCGCGCCTTATATCCCCGGTAGTGCAGGTCCTTCGACAGGCTCAGGACACGTTTGCAACCCCGTATCGAGTACGGGGCAGGCTCTGCGCCGCTACAAGGTTAATCCTTTGCGTGTCCGTTTCTCTTTGCTCTGGAGGGGGACAAGCCCCCGCGCTACAGCCTACCTATAGGGCGTGATCGTATGCTCTTTCAAGGTGCGCGCAAACTGCGCAATACCGGCACTCAAGCCAGTGATTGGCGCACACGGTGGGTGGCTTCCACTACGTTCTCCAGCTTGGCTACGGCAGACCCGTAAGGAACAGCCTGCAGGCCGCAATCGGGATTGATCCAGAGCTGTTCCGGCGCAAAATACTCCAGCGCCAGGCGGATGCGCGCTTCGATCTCTTCCACCGATTCTACACGCGGGTCTTGCGCGTCCACAACTCCGTAGCCCATGCCGCGGTCCGCGGGAAACGGATGCTCGCGCAGGATGTCGAGCATTTCGGGCGCTACGTGCGCCAGCTCCAGGCAGAAGACATGTGCGGGCAGCTCCAGCATCTTGGGATAGACCTCGTGGAATGCCCCATAGCACATGTGCGTGAAGACGGTAACATGCTCAGGCAATCCAACGCAGATGCGGCGCATGGCTTCAATGGCTACGTCGAGCTCGGCCGGTTGATCGTAGCGCGTGACGAATGCCGGTTCGTCGATCTGCAGGTAGCGGACACCTGCCGCCACCAGCCCTTGCACCTCTTCCCGGACGTACTCCGCCAAGCCGAGCACCGCCGCGCGGCGGTCGGGATAGTAGAGATCAAATACCCAGTCCCGCAGGGTATAGGAACCGGTAACGGTAACTTTTAAATCGCGCTTGGCGCGCGCCGCAGCGAATTGGTACCAATTGAGAAGCAACGAGCGCGGCGCGGTTGCCTCACGCTTAATGACCGCCCGCTGGCCGTACATATTGTCCAGTACCCACACCGGGTCCGGATCAATGTCGGCGCAGCCCCAGCCCTCCAGGAAGTAAGTCGTCATGGAGCGGCGGTACTGTTCGCCATCCACGAGCACGTCGATGCCCAAGCCTTCTTGGATTGCGAGCCAGTCCGCCACCGCCGCCTCTTGGGTTTGGCGCATCCATGCTTGATCCTGCTGCTCCAGCGGCGCCATTTCCGCTTGAAAGAGATCGGGCGGCTTGGGCAAGCTGCCGATGCTGGAGATCGGTAAGAGCGGGAGCTGACTCATGTTACTAATACAACACTTTCATATTGATGATCAAGGGCAACAGTAGCACAGGTTTCAAACCGGTGCTACCAGCGAAAGCCACTATCCAAGACTATCCTTTGATCACGCCGCCTCGGCTTGCCCATTGCTTCAAAGGTAGCGGGCTACTGCGCCTCCTCGCCACCGAATCGGTGAGCGGCGCGCGCCAGCGTTGTCAGTTTCTCGAATGCGGCGTGGCGCGGCAGGTACAGCAGCGCGGTGCTTGGCGCGGCCCAGCAGTTCACCGCAGGCGCGGCAGACGTAATTGCGGCCAGAGTTTCGCGCACTTCGTCCTCGCTTTCCACACGGATACTGCGCGCGTCGGCAATACCGGCCTGGAGAACGGCATTCCCGCTCCAAGACTTGAGAGCTGCCAGATTCGGCGCGCGGTAGGCGTCGGTGAAGTCCAAGCCCAGCCCGCCCAGGCCGGGGATGGCGAGAAACGGCTGCAGTAGATCGCCAATCTCGCCGCACGCCAGATGCACGATTACGGTCGTCTCCGGCGCGGCGCGCGCAATGCGCTCGATGGCTTGTGCTACCAGCGGAAAATCAGGCCGATGCTTGGGACGCAAGACCACCGATTCCTCGATCTGAATATACCGCGCCCCGGCAGCAGCCAGAGCGGCCACGTCCGCCGCCCACATGTCCACGAGCGCCGCAAAGGCCTCCGGCGTGTCGCCCTGCCCCTGCCGGTCCGCGTAGGCCCAGATGGTGTACGGCCCAAAGAGCGCGGGCTTAATGGGCTCCCTGGTAAGCGAGGCGGCGTGGCGGTAAGCGCTCACCAATGGGCTCTCGCCATTGCGTGTCGGCGACCTGTCCAGGACCCAATGGTGGTAATACGTATTGGTATCCAGGTAGCGGAGCGGGGCGGCGACTTCCAAGTCCGGCACCACCCGTGCCATCTGAAACCACTCATCGTATACCGGCACGAATCCCGGATCGAGGATGTCCACGCCGGCGTCTGCTTGCGCCGCCAGCAACTCCGCTTGGGTCTCCGTTTGGAAAGTGCGCAACTCCCGGTCTTGCCACGCGCTCTCAGGGGTGGGCGTCACCCGCGCCCGCCACTCCTCCACGGCGGCGCGCAAGGGGTGCTGGCCGTCGCTGACGATAGGAAACCGGCCGGAGGTCGTAACGAGCATGTGTCCTAATCCCTGGCGCTAGGCAAGGCCAATTCACGCAGGGGCACGATATATCGTGCCCCTACCGCTGTAGCAACCGAATATTGGCGAATAGCTTCTAGCCCTCCGCCATCAGCGCGTTGGCGCGCTCGGCGGCGTCGGTGAAGGCTTCCGCCACGGTGATGCGGTCCTCGATGATGGAGGCCGTCCACGCTTCGACGAGCAGAGCAAAAACCTCCGAGTCCTTGCGGAACAAGCCGCCGTTGGGCCAGGCGTACTTGCCGCGCACGGGATGCGCGAACGCGTCCAAGTTCTTATCCGCCAGCGCCGGGAAGTTCTCGCTCATGATGTTGATGTACCGGTCTTGCATCGAGGCGCGCGGATGCTGGATGCTGGAGATCTGGCACTGCAGGTCCAGATACGTATCGGACTGCAGGAACTTCTGGAAGTCCCAGGCCGCGTCGTGGTCTTTCGTGCCTTCCCAGAGCACCCAGGCGTCGATGGAGCCCTGGGTAGCCCGCGCCACCGGGCCTTGCGGCAACGGCGCCACGTCCCAGAAATCGACCTGCTCCGGGAAGTCTACCGAGTACTGCCCCGGGCCCCAGGAGCCCTCTTCCCAGGTTGCCAAAGTGCCCTGCATGAGGGCCTGCACCTTGCTGCGCTCCAGCGCCGCCCACTCTTCGCCGTGAACGATGCTGTCATCCTGATGGAAGCGCGCGTGCAGCCACTCCATGGCCTCGATCGCCTCAGGACCGTCGAACGTCGCGTGGCGGTCATCCGCGGGATCGACCACCGTGCCGCCGTTCTGCACGATCTTCCAGATGCCGCGGGCCCAACTCATGTCAACGCCGCCATAGACGCTGTTGGGACGGTCCGTGAGCCGGAGCAGCGCGTCCTGGTATTCATCCCAACTCCAGGTATCGTCGGGATACGCCATGCCTGCTTTGTCGAAGATCTGCCGGTTGTACCAGAGCACGTAGACGTTGATGTACATCGGCAGGCCGAACTGGCCGGTCTCGGGCCAGTTCATCGCGCCAACCTGGAAGGGAATGTAGTCGTCCATGGGGTGGTTATCGCGCTTGATGTACTCGTCCATGTTGATAAACAAGCCTTCGCGGCCCGCCTCGACGAGATTGGTGCCCCACATCATCGCCACGTCCGGGCCGGATCCGGCCAACCACGCAGTGATGTAGCCTGCCAGGCTCTCCTTGAAGCCAATCACATTGACGGTGACGTTGGGATTGTCGGCCGTGTACTGGTCGGCGCCGGCTTGGGCCGCCTCCAACCATGTCGAGTCGCCCCAGAGCGACCAATCGAGAGAAACCGGTTCTACCTGCGGTTCCGGCTCTTTGGCTTCCGCCTCTTGCTCTGCGGGCGCTTCATCCGCCGGCGCCGCGGGCATGGTTGCCTGGCCGCAGGCGGCCAGGGCGATGGCGCCGAGAGTCCCACCGCCGAGCCAAAGCACTGAGCGTCGTGTCAAACGAGTCTTGCGATCATCAGTTTCCACTTGCCTTACCTCCCGACTTGCCTGCACGGCAAGCCACACCTAAACCATAGCGGTTGTCGATTACCTGGTGAGCAAAGCGGTCTCGATTGGATCCCCCGTTGAAGCTGTCTAACTGGTTGTCGCCCTCCCTTCGTTCGCCCAATTGAATTGAGGGATTCCGTAGTCTGTATTATGCCGGGAGTGAAGGGTTGATGCAATACATATTGGGGAAGTCAAACCCGTTGAATTCCGGCGAAGCGGGCTCCATCTGTGAGCCACGCAAGGGGATGGGCAAGCGCACGAACGCTTTTTCCGCCTAGGATGGACATTCGGATGCAAGAAGAGATGGTCTCCCGCCCCTAATCACGTGCCGGGAAGGTAACGCGGAGAAATGACGGATGTCGTCCGCTCTCCATAGTGGCGCGGAAATGGCGACATTTGTCCGGATTACATCGTGGCGCGGAATTGACGGATTCTGTCCGCTTCACATCGTGGCATGGGATTGACGGTTGCTTTCCGCGTCTGCCGTAGCGCGGGGGCTTGTCCCCCGCTCCTGCGCTTTGGCACAAGGGCTGCAGACCCGGTGGTGAAATATGGGTTGCACGCAGGAGAAGATGGATTCCGGCGACAGCCGGAATGACGGTGGCGGACCGCTTGTGCGGGAATGACGGACGACGCGCCCCTCGTGCTTCCGTCTCGCCTTCGCCCATCGGCAGGCCTGTTTCAACACACGAATGACGTATGCTGACCGCTTGCCATGGCGGCGCAGGCTTGACGGGCGGGGGACGCAGGTTACAAACCTGCGCTACCAAGGCAGTTCGTCGCACACTCTAGCGACAAGTATAGGGCATCTCTTTGTAGCGCGGGGGCTTGTCCCCCGCTCTTCGCGCACAGGACAGGCATAAGCATGAGCGAATTACTCGCTGCTAGCGCAACTGCGCATTGCAGGCGATGCAGTCGTTTTCCACGCACCGGCCATAGACAAGAACGGCGGACCTCCCTAACTCAGCAGACCCAACTCCCGCTGCGTTTCCTCTATCCGCGCCAGCGCAGCCGCCGGCAGGGGGCCAAGATCGGAGATCGCCGCGTTCTGCTCGAGCTCAGCGGGATTCATGGCGCCGGGAATCACCGACGACACGCCGGAAAAGCTAAGGATGTAGCGCAAGGCAGCCTCGCCCAGGCTCTGGGCCACACCTTCGTCCACCAGCCACATGAAGGCCTCCGCCTCCTGGATGCGGGCGGCGAGTTGCTCCCGCGACAGCAGGCTGCGGTGGTCGTCCGGCGCGAACTCGTGGTCCGGGGTGATCGTGCCTGCCAGAAACCCGGAGGCCAGCGGCGAGCGGATTACGATGCCGACGCCGTTTTCCTCAGCTAAAGGCAGGAGACGCGCCGTGGGCGCGGGTTCGAGCAGGCTGAACCCAATTTGGATAATTTCGGCGCGGCCGTCCTCCTCGATGAGCCGGATAGCCTCCGGCACGTCGCGGGCGGAAACGCCCACGTGCCCGACGTGCCTTTGCTCGCGCAGCTCTTCGAGCAGACCCAAAGGGTCAGCTTCCATTTCTTCCGCGCGCGGACTATGCAGGAGCACACCTTCGATGAGGTCCGTCTGCAGGCGTTCCTGGCTGCGCTGGACACTGGCGCGCAAGGCATCTCGGGTGAAGTCGCGGGCGAGAACCGGCGGCCCACCGTCAGCGGCCGGCAGAACGTGCTCGCCCCCTTTGGTCTCTACAAAGACCTCTATGTCCTTCAGATGTTGAGGCCGCTGGCGCAACGCCTCGGCAATGTAGACTTCAGCTTCCGAATACACCGGCGCGGTGTCGATGAAGTTGAGGCCCAGCGACAGTCCATGATGGATGGTCTCCACCGCCGTCTCAAGTGTTACGGTGCCGTACGTGGCCGGACCCGACCAGTAGCTGCCGCTCGTAATGAGCGCACCCCCCAGCGGGTACGTGCCCAAACCTACTTCCGATACCTGGTGTCCTGTGTTACCGAGCGGACGATAGCGCATAATTCCCCCTTCTCACTCTTCTGTGTGGCCAGATTTCCTCCCACAAGAATGTCACATTTGGACAGAAGCGACTTTGTATGTCATTCCTATTAATGTTGACTAATTCGTTGACAGAATCTCCTATTTACTGGCAGCGTCGACCGTACATGTCATTCCGAGCGCAGCGTCGAACCCTGTTCGCGGAATCTAGGGTTCACGTCAAGCGTGTTCGTTAGGCTTAGCACTCTAGATTCCGCGCTCTGAGCGACACTCCGCTACGCTCCGTTCGGAATGACATGTAATGTGGTCTTACATGACGTTGAAACCACTGACAATTCCTATCAAAACTGTCAACGAATTACTCAACATCTACAGGAATTACATACTGGCAGACCGGCACAGAGCCTTGCTCCTTTGTCTCTTCTACGAAATCTACCAGCGAATTACCTGACATTTACAAAAATGACACTTGAGACAGTCTTGGCTGCCACCCGCCTTCATGCCAGGCCAATCAGCAACATTCTTATCACCAGCACGCGATCGGATATGCCTGATCACCCACCCAGCGACTCCCAATCTTTCAAAGGAAAGTCGATGCGCCGGCCCTCCTGCGCGGCGAGATACGCGCCTTCTACCACTTCCAGCGCCCGGGCGCCGTCGATACCGTTGGACTCCGGTTCGCGGTCTTCGCGAATAGCGGCTAGGAGTTCCTTCTCCTGGGCGGTGAAGCCTCCCGCATACGGCACGTGCAGCACGAGCTTTTCATTGGCCTTTTCCGGTTTGTTGCGGTGCGGCTGCTCGAAGGTGCAATCGGCAAAGGCCTGGGCAACTTGCGCATCGTCAAATGTCAGCCACGGGAGCTTGTTACTGAAGAGCGTGATCGTCGCATCGGAACCGTGTCCAATGCCGCCGTGAAGTTTCACGTAGCCCTCGCTGCCGGTCACGAAGATCTCGCGGTGCTGGGGCCCCTGCAGGCACCACACCATCTCAAAGACGCCAATTGCGCCGCTATTGAAGCGGAAGAGTACGTGGGAGGTGGTCTCGATCTCCGCCGTTTCCCAGAGGAAGTTATCGAATTCCGCGCCCGCGACGTGCTTCACGCCGCTGCCTTCCCAGAAGAGGAGCGTATCGATGTAGTAACAGCCGTCGCGGTGGAGCGCGCCGCCGCCGGCCGTGGCCTTGCCGAGTTTCCAACCCATGTTGGAGCGCGACCCCTGGGTGATCACGTCCTTGTGCAGCATGTGACGCTCGAGCACATGGTAGATGTCGCCGATGAGGCCGGCGTCGAGGATGCGCTTGACCGCGCGGGCAGGAGGCTCGAATCGGTCGCGGTCGGCGGTCATGAGCTTCACACCGGCGTCGCGGCAGGCACGAATCGCTTCCACTGCCTCGTCCATGTCGAGCACGAGAGGCTTTTCGCAGAGGATGTGCACGCCGGCCTCCGCCGCCGCCAGAATAGCGGGCAAGTGGAGGTGATGGGGCAGGCAGATGTCCACCGCCTGCACCTCCGGCCGCTTGACCACCTCCGCAAAGTCGGAAGCCGCAGCCCTGGCGCCGTACTGCTGCACCCTGGCTTCGGCGCGTTCCATATCGTTGTCGCAGGCCACCTCCAGCCGTGCCTCTCCGGCCTTTTCCAGGCGCTGCCAACCGTCGAAATGAGGATGGGAAATGCCGCCGCACCCCAGGACCGCTACCCCTATCGGACCGCTCGTTGTTGCCATGGTTGCTCACTTCCTCCATTTGAACGTACTGCCACGCCTTGCAGGCCTATTGTATGGTACGCCATTGACGGTAATGTTAGCTATGCGATGCAGCACCCCTCCCCGCGCGGGGCAACGGTACGCCTATGACAAGCGAAGAAGCTGCTGCACTTCGATTGGCAAACTTGCCGTCCTTTTTCACGAAGAATAGGCTGCTGAACAAAATACTCCTCCCCAGTATGAAGCCGAGTATTGTACAATGTCAGCCAGCGAATGAGAGAGGTTTTTTGGGTCGGCACCAGGCGAGAGGGTCGGCGCCGTTTCGCGAACGGCACCAGCGACCCGCGCTTCCATTTGAACAAGTACTGGACGAAATTGACATGAGTAAACGCAGGTCGGCGAGAAAGAGCCAGGGCACACCAGGGCGGTGGCTCGTACTGATTGCGGCCGCTGTGGTGACGGCAACTGTCGTGTTGGCGGCCGTATGGTTATTCGTTGGGGGCGCGGGCGAACCCAGCCGGGCCGACGCCACCAATCGGCAATTGGTGCGCAACGGTGAGGTCCTGTATCAATTGCACTGCGCGAGTTGCCACGGCGCGGACCTGGAAGGACAACCGAACTGGCGCGAGCGGGACGAGGACGGTCTGCTGCCCGGGCCGCCTCACGACAAGACCGGACACACGTGGCACCACAGCGACGCGCTGCTCTTCGACGTCACGAAATACGGCTCGACGGCCGTCGTCGGCAGCGACTACAAGAGCAACATGCCCGGCTTCGAAGACAAGATGAGCGACGGCGAGATTTGGGCGGTGCTCGCCTACATTAAGAGCACCTGGCCGCCGGACATCCAGGAGATACAGTCAGATCTGGAAGACACGCGGCAACAGTAGCTAATGGGTTTCGCCGCGTCGGGCGGACGTGCTATCAGGTAGACATCTAGAGTCTTTGCTTGAACGCATCCCATTTAGGTTTTCCACTAAAGCCTCAGTGTCTTCCGATAATTGGCACTCCCAAACCACGAACACCGACCAACCCAACTTCCTTAGCTCTGCTTGATTGGCGGCGTCACGTGCAATATTTCCATCCAGTTTCTTGTTCCAAAAGTCTTGATTGGTAGCCGGTCGCTGCTGTCCTTTCCGGCAATGATGTCCATGCCAGAAACAGCCTTGCACCAACACGGCAGTGCGGTATCGACGAAGCACTAAGTCGGGCGCACCAGGCAGCTTGCGGACGTTGAGGCGGTAGCGAAAGCCGGCAGACCACACTGATCGACGGACATACAGTTCCGTCGCGGTTCCCCGGTTCCTTACACGGGACATCAACGCGGAACGACGATCTTTGCTTAGAAAGTCGCCCATGTTCCTAATCGTCTGCGTCAGCAAGCGATGCGGGGTTTATGATGGTTGGCAAAGTCTTTGCGATAGACATAACCACGGTAGATGCTCCCTGAGCGGCGAGCCGGCGAATTTCGTCGATGCACTCTTCGAGTTGAAACTTTGTGTCCGTTTGTTCCATACGGGAGTAAGCGTCTTCCAAACCCATCATTAGGACTAACATGCTTATCCGAAACTGTTCGGTGACGACTTTCTTGTTTAGTTCGTCGCGTTCACTGTCAAGGAATCGGTGGAAATGGGCATTGTCATAGTTGATGAGATAGGTTCTCTGATCCTCGCCCAAGTCCTCAACTTTGCCGCCGTCCTGATCAGTGAAGTCATCGGGCCAACGTTCAGTCTCATCCCCGCCGATTGAGCGCCCGTCTTTAGTAAGCCACCTCATCGGCGGCAATGTCCGTCCTTCCGTGGACTCTTCCTCGTCCCCCGGTTCCCAAGGGCCATCTCGTTTCCGGTTACTGGGTTTCCCTGGTGGATCGACTCGACGGGATTCAACCACTATCAGCTTCAGTTCCTCGGTAACTGACTGCGGCATAGCATCATCGAGAAGCTCTACCGAGAACTCAAATTCATCACCGGGATCAACTTTGTCCGATAAAGATTGAAACGTGATAGTAAGTTGACCATTGCGAAGGGCGGTAGAGTAAGAAAACTTGTCATCTACGCCCGCAGTAACAGACACTCTCCCCCTATTGTCGGGCCGGGTTAGGTAGTCGTTGTCCACGTCTGTCTTGAATGTCAATCTTCGCAAGCCGTCAAAGGCAATTTCTGCACCTTCTTGCCTTACTGATCTACCTATCAACTCCAGGAACGTCGGGCTGTATTTGCCTTCCCATTCCTCATCCTCTTTCCTGGCCCTGCCAACATCCCCCTGCAACTTTACCAATTCACCACCAGGCAACAATTGCGCGATGCTTGGATCAGTATCCACTAAGTCCTGAAAAAGCGCTACTTGTCCTTCCTGGGCTACCTTTTCCGTCTCTTCCCGCGCAATTCGGCGCTGAAGCTCCTTCAAGTAATCCGATTTCCTTATCAACTCAGTGACTCTGTCTCTATAGCTCTGACCAATTTCGGTCACCCGGATGTTTTCCCGGTCACTCTTCCACACATCGTTGTGCGCGGCCTCAGACAAGTTGCTGGCATCCACGATAACGACAATCCGGTCCTTGAGCCCCGGTAACCTGCAAGTCTGTGACAGATAGCCGCGACTATCCTTGAACTGTACTTGCCCATTAACCGCGTGAAACACCCTGGAATTATTGCGTGGGGCCTTCAGCCAACCCGGTAGATCCCGCTCTAGCACGATCGCGCTAACGGATATGTGTCCCAGATCCGGGTGAGTATCGTCTCCAATGTGCTGAGCGTGTCTAGGTTCATACACTTGGCCTTGTGATTCAAACTCGGCCACATCTTCAGGTTCTTTGCGCAATAACAGAAATTCCATTCCATAGAATGGCCGCTCGTCAACACCTTCTTTTCTTCGTCCTGTTCGCTGCGGAGCCCATCGGTAATCCATCAATCGAAATGGCAAAATTGTCGAGACTAAGTTCTCGTTAATCGACTCTCTGATGTTTCTAAAGCTCGCCGCAGACTCCATGTAGTAATCGAACAGCTTAATGATGGTTCCAGAAGAAAGATGAACCTTATAATCAGGCTCACCACTTTGAAGCTTTAGGGGGTGCAGCACCGAGCCTAGAAAAGACGGTATGCCCTCAACAGGCCTAAAGTACTCGGCTATAGGCGTGCTTGCTTCAGAACGACGGCGTACCAAAGTCCATCCCCAATTACCACTCTCATCATAGCGGCGCGAAATTATCAACTTGTACCATCGCCTTCCGCAGTAGTTCAGAACTCCAGAAGACCCCATGTTGTATTTACCCTGCACAAAGGGAATGTCTGATTTATTGCCCTTACTGAGGGACAAGAATGTATCTTCGAAGTCCTTAGCGTGCTGCCCTTCGCCATTGTCAACGAACGTAAAGCAAAGCGAATCTTCGCGACGAGTGCCGCCGGTCACACCGATAACTAGGTTTCTCTCCGCAAAATCTCTCAGATAGCTTTCGTCATCAACTTCGGCCAGAATGCCGCTATGAGCCCCTTTGAGTCGAACGAGATCCCGAACCCCGTCTATCACGGTTTTCGGTGCATCGGGGCCAGTGAGGTCAATACCTTTCTTATAGGCATATTTCATAAGAACGGCATCCACCATGTTTGTGCATAACTCAGTAAGAGCTTTGCTGCCGGTAGAAGCCTGGTTTGTAACTACATTGAAGTTTGTTTCCCTGCCATCTATCGGATGCCAGTTACTGGCATCCGATAGGATCGGTTCTGATTCAATGATGGCTGAGACTTCCTTCTCGGACTCGGCTCGAAGAATACGAAAGCATAGGTCTTTACTGTTGATCGCTATCCTCCTAAACTAAGCTTCAGGTCGCTCGCTGTGTCATTCCATAGCCCAAAAACCCACCCTGCCATAAAGGCGGATAGCTTTGGCGGAACAGCATTTCCGATCATCTTCGCGATGATATCCATGCCACTCCCAAAGAATTCATAATCATCGCTAAATGACTGCAGCGCAGCACCCTCACGAAGCGAAAGGGCTCGAACTTGGCTTACATCGTAGTGCCCAAAGCGCCCATTGGACACACTGTGGAATCTGGTGGTGATTGTTGGAGCGGGACGATCTGGATGCATTCGAGTATATACGTCTCCAAAGCCTGTCTTTCCTTCATCTCTTAGCCGACGGTGACATTCCAGCGATAGGTCCCCGAATTCGCTCTTCGCAAAGCCAAAATTTGGTTCCCCTGGTTTGACCGACATCAAGCGCCAACGGTTTATCTCCGTCAAGTTCCTACATACGTGGTTGGGTATTCCATCACGGCTTTCCCCAGCTTGAAGAGAAGGTAAGTGTCCTATGGCATCATGCGTGGAGATTTGCGACGCTTCCGGGTCACGATAGGGTATGGGCGGATTGAAAATGGGATTCAGTCCATGTTGACTCCTGTAGGCCAGTAGAATTGAACGACGACGGCGCTGCGCGACTCCGAATCGTGACGCGCAAACGGTGTCCTCTCCGACAACGTATCCCAAGCCACGCAGCGCAAGTTGAAAAGACTCCCAGACTCTCCGGTATCTGCCACGCCTGATGGTCGCCACATTCTCGGACACAATCATCTCTGGCTGAAAACGTTCGATGAACCCAAGAGTTTGCGCAAGCAGGTCTTGCTCACGGTCACGGCCACTGATTCTGCCCTCGGTTAGTCGCCGCTGAACGAACTTGTTAAAGGACTGACATGGAGCACAAATGGCGAACATTAAGGGTACGTTCTTTGCCGCTTCGCGATAGCGTGGGATCAGTTCTCCCAGCTTAGCCATCACCTCATGCTGTTGCCCCTGAGGATACTCAACAGACGAGGGAAACATGTCGTTGGCTAGGAAGGCGGGGACAGCAGCATCCAATGTCGAATTGATGTTATTGTGCTGATAGGTCTCTTGACAGTCGACATCGTTGTCGATTCCGGCAATAACATAGCCGTCGGCATTGAGTAAGCCACGGGTGGTTCCGCCAGCGCCGCAATAGAAGTCAACAGCGAGAAACTTGGGCATAACAGAAAGACTACTCATGGCCGCTATTTTACACTAGTCTAAGGAGCTTAAACACCTACGACGAGTTTCCAGGTGTAGGTGTTCGCGCCGTTGGCGTTTTGCACGCGGCAGGTGACGTATTGTGTCCCTGGAATCTGCGGGCGGTATTGAAGAGTAGCCGTCCGATGTGAGACAAACGACTTGCCGTCAACCGACCATTCGAATCGGAGCGTGGGATCGGTGTGCTCAGCAACGTCGAGCGTCGCGTAGCCGATGTGGCGGTAGGCGAAACCCCGGCCGGGGCCTGGGGTGCCGTCGGCCTGCACCCAGCCCTCCAGCATGTCGCGGGCGGAGTAGTAGAGCACGTAGCGGCCGGGCAGTTTGAGCACGTGGGGCGTCGAGGTATAGCGGGCGTCGAATGCATGCTTGTCCGCGCTAGGTGGGAACACGGGATACCCGGGGCGATCCGTCCACTCCCTGCCGTCCGCCGAACGGGCAATGGTGAGGTCGAACCAGTCACCATAGGCGTCGTCGAGTTTACCCCGCGCAAACGCTACGTCATCCCGCAGACTCTCGCGGTGGCCGCCATGCCACATGACGAATCCCGGACCGTCGCGTATGACGTGCGGATAGACGCACGACTTGTAGATGCCTTCCGGTTGAATGACGTCGGCAATCTCCTCCCAGTGAATGCCGTCGGATGAGCGCAAGAGCATGATGTGACCGTAGATCGAACTGGGATCGGGATCGCCCAGCGGCCGGGCGTTCGCCCACATGGTGAAGGTGCCGTCGGCTTCCTGGATAACGGAGGCGCAGCGTCCGCTGCGCGTGACCGGCTCCGGGTGGATGTCCCACGCAATGCCGTCGGGGCTCTCGGCATAGCCCACCTGCTGCGTCATCTCGACGAGCTCGCCGTCGTCGGTCTGCTCCCAGTGGGTGAGCGCGGAGAACCACATGCGGTACTTCCGCTCTTCCAGGTCGTAGAGCACAAAGGGACTCTGAAAGCACCAGCCCCAGCCGCCGGCCTTCTGCAAGTCTTCATCGGTTACGATGGGGTTGCCGGGATACTCTTCCCAATGGATGCCGTCAAGCGAGGTGGCGTAGCCTAAACTGCAGTTGGCGGGCCGCGGCGGGCCGGACGTGGCAACGTACCACATCTTGTAAAGGCCGTCGGCGCGAATGACCCGCGGCATGTAGAGCATCACCCGTGACCAGTCCTGCCTGGTGTTCGTGGTGGAAAGCACCGGCTGCCCCCGCCGCTGCCACGCCTGCTCCGCAGGCACCGTCTGCCAAGGCTCGATCTCCACACTCAACTCGACCGTTTCGCCCACCGCCAACGCAATCTCCGGGCCGGTGGGGTTTATCGCACTAATGCGGGGTACGTACCACTCTGGAGGGGAACTTGAAGGCATGTCTTGAAGTAGAGTACTCCCGCAATAGTCCCAGACTGATTATAACCAAGTTTTCTCAACCGTCATCGGACTGCAATATCGTGGCTAATAGCGCTATAGACTTCCGCTGAGGAATTCCGCGACGCATACGCCAATAATAGCTATCAATCGGAATTCGACGAGAAGAACTCCATAGCCATCTTCTCTGCCTCATCGGCGCTTCTTGTAATTGCAAGCCTATTTGCCAATTCACGGCCAGGATGAAGCGTGTCCCACCAACTCCTTTGGCTGCCACGTCTACCCTTACCCGGATCGTGAACGCCAAATCCTTCTATGCACAAATTCCAAACTGGCGTGTAATACTGAATCAAGAACCGTTCTGCCAAAGTTATCCAAACCGGAACAACTGCCAAGTAGCGGCACTTGAATTCAGAGGCGTCAAGGTTTTCTGCCTCATCAATGGACTTTGCGTGCTGTCTGATCCTGCTACGCAGCGCGGGACTATTCACGTCAACACTAATCCCTTTCCGTGATCCTGGAGGAACGGCTTTGCCAACATAAATGGGATTCATGGACCCTGATATCGACCTATAGATTGACAGCTGCCCGGAGTAAAACAGCGAGTAAATCCCTGGCCCGTTGGCGTCTCCTATGGCATCCATGTCCACCATTGTCTGCTTCTCAAAGTGCGAAACCATCCCGATCATTAGATTGTCAAAGGTAAGTGGGTCGTAGAGTTGTACCGTCATAACCGGCGCATCTCAACAACTGCTTCGTAGAGTCCGTGGCCATTGCTCGATCCTGCACGTACGCTGGAATCAATGATACTGTTACCCACCCTTGTTTCTCGCGGAATGTGGATAGCGACGATTCTGAATCCGCTAGTTTCGGCGATGCTTGCTAGGAATCGGTCCGTCGGAATGGGAACGCCCTGCAAAATGCTGTTCCCGATGACTACCAAAGCAGTTGCACCAGACCGGAGGCACCACCTTGCGCCGTTCACGAAACGTAGACAGTCGTTGAAATAGCGCGCTGCATAGTTGGCCCAACCACTCCCGCCATAGATGCCTTTCTCCGGATTCTTCTGGCGAACCAAATCGAGCGTTTGGCGAATTTCTGGGTCCTCAATCAATGGATCGAGATCAATATGTGCTTGGTCTCGGGCATTCTGCCAGTAGGTGCCGAAGTTCATTTTCTCCAAGCGCTTAAAGTCCTGCGGAGAGCTACAGTACCCCAACCAATAAAGATGGGGGCGTGTGTTTCGGTTGTAATGATAGTTGTTGAGATAGGGAGGCGAAGTGATCAGCAAGTCCACGCTTTGCTCTTCAATCTGCTGGTACCCATCAAAGAAAGACTGTTCGAAAACGCGACCATCTCGTCGCCTTCCCGGTACCCTTGCGTGACGATACCAAGCAACATCATTTGCCATCAGTGTAACTTTCTTGGCGAGTACTTCCGAAACTGGAAAGTCTTCTACTTCGGGACGACCAACGGTCACCTTGCGGCCCAGACTCGGTTCGTAAGAATAGTTGGAAAAGTCAACCATTGAAGCAGCAAACGCAAGCCGGTAAACGTCGGCAACTGGCCTATCTTGCTCGCTAATGAAGTCCAGTGCCAACAGCACTTTGTGCTGAACTTTAGGACTATAGAACGGGGAGCGCGTACGAAAACCTTGAGGGGGTCTCGTGCGTGGCGCAGTTCCCTCCGAGAGCGCACTGCCCATGAACACACTGAACTCTTGTACAGCTCTACGTAGGCGTTCTGGGCTTACGCGATGCGCATTCAGCTTGGTCTGTGAAGCGAAAGCGGCATAGGGGTTTATCTCAAATCCAACGGCTTCATGCCCAGCGAGATCCGCTTCCACGAGCGTTGTCCCAACTCCCGCAAATGGATCGAGGACGATACCATGCCCATTTGCATAGCGAGCGATTGCGTCTGCAACGAAGTGCTTTGAGTATCCTGCGATCCAGGGAACCCATCGGTGGACCGGCGCATCACGATTTGACGTGAATGCAGGATCGCGAAAGGACCTTTCATTAAACTCCAAGGTGCCCTGGACACTCATTTGACCAAGTCCCATTCAGAGAGAAGCTTCCCAAAGGGAGGCAAGCTAGATATCTACCGCGAGTAGTTGGGCGCTTCCTTGGTCAGGATCACGTCGTGGGGGTGGGCTTCGCGGAGGCCGGAGGAGGTCATGCGGACGAAGCGCGCGTGCTCCTTCATTTCCCGGATGCTCGCGTTGCCGCAGTAGCCCATCGCTTGGCGGAGGCCGCCGACCAGTTGGATCACCAGCGCCGAAAGCGGGCCTTTGTATTGCACGCGGCCCTCGATGCCTTCCGGTACGAGCTTCGCTTCCTCGCCAATGTAATCCTGGAAGTAGCGGTCGCGGCTGGCGGTGCGGGCCTTCATAGCGCCCAGCGAACCCATGCCGCGATACTCTTTGAATTGCTCGCCCTGGTAGAGCACCACCTCGCCGGGACTCTCCTCCACACCGGCGAAGAGCGAGCCGATCATCACGGTGTCGGCTCCGGCGGCGATGGCTTTGGCCACGTCACCGGCATACTGGATGCCGCCGTCGGCGATCACGGGGACGCCGTACTGCGTGGCAACGGCAGCTACATCGGAAATCGCGGTAATCTGCGGCACGCCGGTACCGGTGACGACCCGTGTGGTGCAAATGGAAGCGGGCCCCACGCCGACCTTCAGCGCGTCCGCGCCGGCCTTGATGAGGTCTTCTGCGGCGGCAGCCGTGGCGATGTTGCCGGCAATCACCGGCACGTCGAAGAGCGTCTTGAACTTGCGTAACGTCTCGATGACGCCCGCCGAGTGGCCGTGGGCGCTATCCAGCACCAGCACGTCAACACCGGCTGCCACCGCCTCTTGCGCGCGCTTGATGCCTTCGACACTCGTGCCAACGGCCGCGCCCACGCGTAGGCGGCCTTTTTCGTCTTTCGTCGCCAGCGGAAACTGGATCTTCTTCGCAATATCCTTGACTGTTATGAGACCCTTCAGCATGAAGTTGCCGTCTACCACCGGGACTTTTTCGATGCGGTGGCGGCGCAGAACGTCTTTGGCCTCTTCCAGCGTGGTGCCGACGGGAACCGTGATGAGGCCCTCTTTGGTCATCACGTTGTTCACCGGCTGGTCGAGATTCTCCTCGAAGCGAATGTCGCGGTTGGTGAGAATACCCACCAGCTTGCCGTTCTCGGTGATGGGTACGCCGGAGATGTGGTAGCGTTCCATCAGGTCAACGGCCTGGCGCACGGTGGCATTGGGCCCCAAAGTGATGGGGTCCACGATCATGCCGGCTTCCGAGCGCTTGACTTTATCGACCTCGGCAGCCTGGACGTCGATTTCCAGGTTACGGTGGATAACGCCAAGGCCGCCTTCTCGCGCCAGGGCAATGGCAAGCCGCGCTTCGGTCACGGTATCCATGGCGGCGGAAATGAGGGGGATATTGAGGGCAATGGACGGAGTCAGCCACGTGCGGGTGTCGGCATCTTTGGGCAGAACTGCGGAATAATCGGGAATGAGTACAACGTCGTCGAAGGTCAGGCCTTGCTTCAGCAACTTGTCGGCGGACATGGGGTCGCTGGTCGGAGCTAAGGGCTCAAGAGTGGTGGATATGCCCTCGCTCCCGGCGGTATCATTCCGTATCACCGGCAGTCCCTCCTCTGCTACACGTAACGCTCACGCTCGCTGAGTTCTCTTGCCCCCTATTATACGGCACGACAGTTGACTGCGGAACCGGATTTGCACGCATGAGACCACTTTTCCTCTAGACTTTTTGTGGTTCCCACGTAGCCTACAAAACGGCTCTTCGCAACCAGGTTCAGTCTCTATGTCGTAGTCTCAGCCTCTACGCATCATCATGATTTGGGAGTTCTCCGCCCCGATCGCCCTGAGACTGCCTGTCCTGAGCACTTCGACAAGCTCAGCACAGGCCTGTCGAAGGTTCGAAGGGTTAATGGGGCGACATCAGTGGTTAATTGACACTATAAGGTGCGTAAGATCCACAAATTGGTCTTGCTTTTCTGTCACTACCTAGATATTCTATATACATGTTACGCGAATTACGCAAGGGCACAGCCAGCCTGCTTCTGCTCGATCTGCTGGCGACGCGGCCCATGTACGGGTTCGAACTCGCCGAGGCGCTGCGGGAGCGCACCAACGGTGTGCTCGCCTTCAAGGAAGGCACGCTCTATCCCGCGCTGCACCGCTTGGAAGCCGAGGGGCTGGTGAAGCCCTTTTGGCAGGACAGCCCGCGCGGCCCGCGCCGACGGTACTACTGTCTGACAGCGAAGGGCCGCAAAGCGCTGGCCGAACGCCGCGAGCACTGGCACACATTGGTGGAGGCTATCAATGGCGCGCTTGACGCCGGAAACGGAACGCTTTCTCCGCAAGGCCGTAGCAGGTCTACCGTCGCGGAAGCGTAAAGAAGCCAGGGACGAATTGCGCGCGCACCTGAAAGATTCCATTGCGCAAGGGATAGCGCAAGGCAGCGAACGCGCGCGAGCGGAGCAAAAAGCCGTGGCGGCGCTTGGCGATGTAGCGGAACTCAACCGTGGGCTGTTGCGTTCGCATTACGGCAAGAAGTGGCTGCTTCACCACATCCTCCACAAACTCGGCTGGTGGCTCCCTGAATTGCCACACATCCAATTGCGCCCGAAGTTCATAATTTGGAAGCATACGAGCAAGTACCCCCATCAATATGCCGAGGGCCGATATGACGAAATCATCCCCCGCTTGGAACGAGAACTTGCTTCCCGTGGACCGAATGACGACATTCACCACGAACTTGGTTTGGCCTACAACGCCGGTGGCGACTACGAGCGCGCGCTAACGCACTTACAGGCAGCGGTGGATTTGCGTAAAGCGCACTCGCAGCCGAAAACGTCGCCAGAAGAACGCCACATGGGGCTTGCAATAGCCTATGGCAATTTAGCAGGGGTCTTGGAGACATTGGGCAGACATGACAAGGCCGAGTCGGCGATACGCGCCGGTCTCACCGCCGACGGCAGGAGCTTCATGTTGAATTATCAACAGGCGAAATACCTGGTAGGGCGCGGCGACGTTAGCGAAGCTTTGGAACATCTCGAAGTTTCCCTGAGAGATCCTACGACAGTCGTCGGCAACTTCGATTTTGGTGAAACCCTCCTGCTCATCTTGGCTACAGATAGATTTGACCCTCTGCGCAGAGATCCACGTTTCAGTGTGCTTGTGCAACGCGCATACGGAGACCTGGCGGGCACACTCGAGCCCATGGCCGGTGACGCCGAGGTCGAGCAAACGCTGCAAGACAGTCTTGGCGAGCACGGTGAAGACCTCCTGTTGAATTACCAGAAGGCCAAAGTCTGTTTGGAAAAGGGCGATCTAGACGGTGCGTTTCAACATTTGGAGGCTTCCTTGAGCGACAAAGCTTCAAGCGGCAACTTTGGAAAGACCCTCCTCTTCCTCTTGACCTCTCAAGTCTTCGACCCCTTGCGAGACGATCCTCGATTCGATCACCTTTTGATGCAGGCCAGTCACTGGCCGTAGTGCCATCCTCTCAACCTGTCTTCTCGCTCTAGGCTGCATCGCTCTCGCTTGTTGCAGTCGCAAGACTATGTAGAATGTATCGGGACTCTATGCATTCTTGCGCAAACTGGGCGCACTTGCTGAATTTGCCAGTATGAGTCTGCAAGCAGTTAGATTCGCCACTGATTCATGTTGAGCCCTCTTAATTCCCCTGCACAACTGGGCTTGGAATCCGCGAGCACTCCGGACAGAATTAGGCAGTGTCGCTTTTCGTTCACCCTTCGACAGGTTCAGGGTGAACGGGTTATCCTCTTCGTAGGTGCCTCCAGGATGCTATAGTCCCTTATGGTGCGCTCTGCCGTGTCCTGTTCGTCTTGACAATGTCTGAACCTCACAGTCCAACCTCTTCTAACCGCTTGGCGTGGCTGCGGGCTGGTGGCAGCACCGTCGCTGGTGGCGCGACCATCCTCATGGTGAGCTACGTGCTTTCGCGCGTGTTGGGGTTGGCGCGGGAAGTCGCCATTAGCGCGCGGTTTGGGACGTCCAGCGAACTTGACGCCTACGTGGCGGCGTTTCGGCTGCCGGATTTGGCGTTCCTGCTCTTTGCCGGCGGCGCGTTGAGCTCCGCCTACATCCCGCTCTACCGCGAGGTGCTGGCGCGCAACGACCGCGCCGCCGCGCGCGCCTTTACGAGTGCGGCCCTCAACGCCGTCATCCTGGCCGTGGGGTTCTTTGTCGCCGTCATCATCCTGCTTGCCCCGTGGATCGTGCCGCTCTTTACCCATGGCTTCAATAGCGAGACCCGGACACTCACTGTCGCGCTGCTTGGCATTGTCGCGTTCTCGCCTTTGTTGCTCGCGGCGAGCGAAGTGTTTACGGCCACGCTCCACACGCGGCAACACTTCCTGCTACCCGCGCTGGCGCCGCTGCTCTACAACGCAGCCATCCTCGTCGGCGCCGTGGTGCTGGCGCTGCAGTGGGGCATCTACGGCGTGGCGGCCGGGGTCGTCATTGGCGCGGGCTTGCACCTGCTCGTGCAGATACCGGCCTTTCGCGCCTTGGGCCCGGGCTACCGCCTAACCCTTGACCCGCACCTGCCGGAGCTGAAGCTTCTCATCCAACGCACCGCACCGCGGATGGCCGGTCTGGTTACCGTCCACCTCTCCTTATTGTTCATCATGGTCACGCTCGCCTCCGGGTTGGGCGAGGGGGTGGTTGCGTCGCTCCACTATGCGTGGACTCTGATGATGCTGCCGTTGGGCGTTTTCGGCATGTCCGTGGCGCGGGCGTGGTTTCCGCAATTCGCAACTGCCGCCGTGGACGGCCCCACGCCTGAGTTAGCTCGGCAGCTTACGGCGGCCATGCGCACGGTGCTCTTTTTCCTGCTGCCGTCGACAGCGGGACTAGTCCTCTTCGCACCGCTCATCGTCGCCACGATATTCGAGCGCGGCGCATTCGACGTTGCCTCCACCGAACTCACCGCCTGGGCGCTGCTCTTCTTTGGGGTCGGCCTGGCCGGGCACGGCGCGGTGGAAGTGCTGAACCGGGGCTTCTTTGCGCTCAAGGACACGTGGACGCCAGTCCTGATCGGCATCGTGAGCATGGGGCTGGGCATCGCTTTGGCGTACTTTCTCATGGGTCCCCTGGCGCAGGGCGGCCTGGCCCTGGGCATCTCACTGGCGGTATTGCTCGAGGCTGTTTGGCTGTGGGTGCTGCTGGCGCGGCGGGTGCCGGACTTTCGGTTTCTCACCGGCCTGCCGCCCTTGTTGCTGTGCGCACTTCTCGGCGCAGGAGTGAGCGGCGGGCTGCAGTGGCTGGCGCCGCTCGGCACCGCGCCGCCCATCCTCCTGCTGGTGCTCTATGGAGCGGTCTTCCTTGCCGTCTACATCGCCTCCGCGCTGCTGCTCGGCGTGCCGGAGGCGCGGACCGTGTGGCAGCGGCTACCCCTGCTGCGCCGGTAGCGCGCGGACGGGACCAGTGTGCCTATCCTGCAGCGGGTGTCAAGAAACGAGAGGCGACCTCACGTATACTTATAGCCAGCAATTGAAGCGATAGCCGGCATCTCTGCTGGCTGGCAGCATCGCTTGTACATCATCTCCATTAGGGAAGCCGATAGCTCCCAAAGCGCTGCGGAAAGGGTAGATTCTCGTGGCGGCAGCAGGCCCAACCACCGAAACAGGCCCCGTGAGCGAGCAAGCGCGCATTGCCAGCCTCGACCTGACACGCGGCATCGCCGTGTTGGGCATTCTGCTGATGAACGCGGTGTCATTCCGGTTTGTTGAAGCCGCGTATTACAACCTCAGCGCCGCCGGTTCCGAGACGTGGTTGGATTGGGCCGTGGGGATCTTTGGCGAGGTATTCGTCGACCAGAAGTTCATGGGCATGTTCTCACTGCTCTTTGGCGCGGGGGTGATGCTATTCATAGACCGCGCCGCGCAACGAGGAAGGCCCGCCGTTTTGCTCCATCTGTGGCGCAGCGTCTTGTTATTGGCGATGGGCATCGCTCACTTCCAACTGTGGTACGGCGACGTTCTGTGGATTTACGCAGTGTCAGCCTTCATTCTGATTGCTTTGCGAAAACTGCCGGACAAAGCGCTGCTGACGCTCGGTGTGGCGGTGTTTATGCTGTCCGTAACCAGCGACCTCTACGCACAGGCGCTCGCAAACGCCGGCGCGCCGCTTGGCGGCACTTGGCATCCCACGGAGGTGGAGGACTTTACCATCGGGTACCTTTCGTGGGCCTCGTACATCGTTCGTGGGCCCGGCATGGTGCTCATTGGCGCTGCGCTCTTTCGCATGGGCTTCATGGCGGGCGGCAAGCCGGCACAGACGTACCGCATTACTGCAATTCTGGGGCTTGGCATCGGGCTGCCGCTCGCTGCGTTGGGGGTGGTGATTACAGCTCTAGGAGACTTCGCGAATGACGTCGCGCTCATAAGCCAGGTGCCGAACAACCTGGGCACAATCCCCGCGTCGTTGGGATATGTGAGCCTCATCATCCTTTGGAGCAACGGCGCCGAGAATTGGCTGAAGCGGCGGCTGCGCGCCGTGGGCAGGATGGCGCTGACAAACTATCTTACGCAGAGCATCCTAGGCGTGCTCGTTCTGACAATCTTGCTCGGCGATGTCGATTTCGTTAACCGGAGCGCTGTGGTGGTGTTTGTGTTCGCGGTGTGGGCGCTGCAGATGTGGTGGTCGCACGCATGGTTGAGCCGCTACCAGTTCGGACCTGTAGAATGGCTCTGGCGTACCGCAACCTATCGCAGCGTGCAACCGCTGCGCCGCCCAAACTAAGCACACGGGCCGGCGGAGAAAGGCGTCCACTGCCGCTGAGCACCGGGTGAGATAGCCAGGCGGCTACGAAGCTGGCGGACCAGTGCGACCGCAAGAGAAGGCACATTTTTCGATTGACACGCGCCCACGACTGGTTTAGATTCCAGTAGAGAATGGAGTAGGTGGCTATCTGGATTGAGGTAAGGAGAAGGCAAAGTGGTTACACGACGTAAGTTCCTACAGTTTAGCGGTATCGCGGCCACTGCGCTGGTTGCTGCCGCGTGCGGCACGGTGCAGACCGCCCCGGCGGCTGAAGAGCCCGCCATGGAGGAGAAAGAAGCCCCCAAGGAAGCCGCCCAGGAGGCTCCCGCCAAAGAGGTGCAGAAGCTATCCATCCATAGCTACGGCAACGCCGCGGTGCTCGAGCGTTATGTGCGCGTCTTAGGCGTGTTCAACGAGACGTTTGCCGGTGAGTATGAGGCGGAAGCGACTATCACGCCGTTCGCCGAGTACAACCCCAAGCTCATTTCTCAGATTACGGCGGGCGTGCCCCCGGACGTCTGGAACCTGTGGGCGCAATTCAAGTCCAATTACGTGGAGCGCGGCATTGTGCTCGACATTACCGATCGCGTCAAAGCGAGCGCGACTGCCAGCCTGGACCACTACGTCCAGCCGATGCATGAGGCCATGTCGTATCAGGGCCGCATCTGGGGCACGGCACAGGACTTCAACGGCACCCTGATCTATCTCAACCTGACCATCTTCCAGAACGCGGGCTTGGAATTGCCGGCCGAAGGCTGGACGATGGACGATCTTCGCGACATTGCGAAGCGCACCGTCAATCCGGAGGAGAACATCTGGGGCGGCAAGAATCTTGCAAACAACACCGGCTCTGACAACTTCGCGGTGATGTGGAACTACGGCCAACACTTCTGGGTGGACGACGACCAGGCCAAATCGTTGGTCAATAGTCCGGCCGCCGTTGCTATGTATAACATCTACCAAGAGATGGCGTTTGCCGACCGCAGCATGCCGTCGGCGGCCAATCCCCAGGCTCAGGGCTTGGGGTCGCATCAAGGGTACTATGCCACGTGGGACGCCTGGGGCAACGAGCCCTGGTGGATCAATTTCCGTAACGAGGGCAACGTGCCGTTCGAATGGCAGGCCCATACGTATCCCGCGGGCCCCATGGACCAGAAGCACTTTTCCCAAGGCCATCTGTGGTCGATTGCGGAATCGCATCCGGACCACGATACCGCCTGGTTCCTTGCCGAGTGGATCGGCGGCATCGAGGGCTGGAAACAGTGGGTAGCCTTGGGCCAGGGTCAGCCGCTGCCGGTTTCCGACCGCGCGCTGTGGGAGCAGTATTATAGCTTCCTGGAGCCGGATAAGGCGCAGATACAGACCGACTTCATGCTGGAACGCATGTACAACGGCCTGGCGTTCAACTTCCAGTACTGGCCGACGTACGGCGACTGCAGCGGCATCATGCGCGAGGCACATCAGGTCATCTTTGGCGAGTCGCCCGGCGAGGTGAAGTCCAACCTTGACGAAGCCGCCAAGCGCATGACGGCGGTTCTGGAGGAGTACAAGAGCAAGACGTAGGCGCTCCTGTTGGCGGCTGCGAGCATCGTGAAAGAGCTGCCTTGAGCATCGACTTGGAAAGGGGGGCACGGCATGCCGTGCCCCCCTTTCTTCTCCATAGGCATAGGCGAACTTCGCAAGAACTTAGCACTCTGCCAACTAGCTCCCTCTCCCCAAGGAGAGGGAGAAATATCCTTCCCATGAGACCATAGTTCGCTAAGGTCTCCTCTGGGAGAGGGGGAAATGTGCTTCTCTCGAGACCAAGTTACGCGAAGGTCTGCTTAGGTGCAGCGAGCTAGAGTCCGGCGCTAGCCACAATTTCGTCGATTTCCCGCATCTGCTGGGGTGAGAGTTCCCAGTCGCCTGCGCCGAGCCAGCCTTCCACCTGCGCGGGACTTTTGGCGCCCACCAGCGCTGTCGTCATGGCGGGGTGCGCCAGTACCCACGCGATATCGAGCTCGATGAGCGTGTGACCGTGGTCGGCGGCATAGGCGGCGAGTTGCTTTGCCATGCGGATCGTCCGCTTGAATTTCTCGCCTGCAAACCGCTCGTTCTGGCTGCGGATGTCGTCTGCGCCAAAGACGTGGTCTTCTTCGTAGCTGCCGGTGAGCAGGCCCTGCCCCAAAGGGGCGTACGCCAGCACACCAATGCCCTGCTCTTGGCAGAACGGCAAGACATCCGCCTCGATCTCGCGGTCGAGCAGGTTGTAGCGGGGTTGGTCTGAATCAACATGCCGCACCTGCAAGCACGCCTGCATCTGCTCGGCGGAGAAATTGGATACCCCCGCGTAACGTACCTTGCCTTGTTGAATCAGGTCGTCGATGGCCTGCATGCTTTCGGCAAAGTCCATCTCGTCGCTGGGCCAGTGAATCTGATAGAGGTCGATGTAGTCGGTATGCAGGTGCTGCAAACTGCGTTCGGCGGCAGTGAGCAGGTCGTCGCGGCGCCAGTTCTCCGGCAAGACTTTCGTCGCGATGAAGACCTCGTCGCGCCGGTTGCCCACGGCCTTGGCCACAAGCTCCTCGGAGATGCCGAAACCGTACGCCTCCGCCGTGTCGATAAGGGTCACGCCGCCGTCCACCGCCCGTTGAATCGCCGTCACGGCGTCGTGCTCTTCCACCGGCCCCAGCTTGCCCGCAATCGGCCAGGCCCCAAAGCCGAGCACTGAAACTTCCGGGCCGTTCTTGCCAAGTCTTCGTGTCCGCACGCCGTTACCTCCAGCCTTTAGGTTGTTTTTCCTAGCTTACCGTAAATCGCGTGCTGCAATGCCGACCGGCATTTTGTTGCCCGTCTAGGCAATCCCAGGAGAGCGAAGGGAAAGACTGGGTGACGCATTGTTATACAAGTGGAAGCTCTCACCCTTGGGCTGCCGTGGCGACGATTTGCTCGCAGAGGGCGATGTCTGCCAAGCCTTCTGCCGCGTTGGGGGTGGGGGTAACGCCCTGCTGGATACAGCGGAGAAAGTAGCGGATTTCCTCGGTAAAGGCTTCACGCACAGGTTCGTCCAGCCGCGTGGTGCCCGCCGGGGTGTGCAGGATGACGGCGGACGGCTGGCGGAAGAGCAGCGGCGGCGCGTGGACAAGCTCGATGCGCCCGGTGGTGCCGTAGATGGTGGCTGCTTGGTCCCAGGGAGCATTCGCATACGCCAATTTTCCAACTTCGAGAACTGTTTCATGCGTCGCGTAGTCGAGCACGGCCAAACGCGGCGGTCCCAGGGAGGCGTAGCGGACGCCGGTGGGATCGCCGAGCAAGTGCCGCATCAAATTAACGTCATGCACCCACAATTCGAACCACTCGACCAGCGTGCGTTGGAGGGACTCCTCTGGAGAAGGGCGCGCGGTTGAGGCCGGGGCGGTCACGTCCGGTTGCGGTTCGATGGGCAGGGCATGGAGCGTCGCCGCGCCCATCTGCGAGTTTCCGCCAAAGTCGCGAAATTGGGCGAAACGCACGTCGCCGATTTGCTGTTCCGCAAGCAGTTTCTTGGCAAGCTGCACGGCGGGATCGAATTGCCGCATATACCCCACCATGACTGGGGTGCCGGTGCGCATGCTTGCCGCACGGATCTGTTCCGCGTCTTCGCGCGAGCCTGCCAGGGGCTTCTCGGTAAAGACCGGCACGCCGGCTTCCAGCAGCGGGATGATAGCAGCGGCATGATGCTCCTTGAGTGTCACAACCACTGCGCAGTCTAACTCGCCGGCGTATTCTGCGAGTTCACCGGCACTGCCGCAGATGTGCGGTATGCGATAGGCTGCGGTCAGCTTCTCCGCGCGTTTGCGATCAAGTTCGGCGATGGCAACTAGCTCGACATCGGATATCTGCAGCAAAGACGGCAGATGCGTGATCTGCATCATGTTTCCTGCGCCGACAAGACCGACCCGCATGTTCGTCTCCTTAGCGACTCACCTACGTCTCCTACGAACGGACACTATCATTACAAGCATTGTGCACCAGGCAGGTACATCGTGGGCCATTGAGATTGCTCAAAGCGAGATCGCGCTGCTTCAATCCCAAACCACTCCATGGCTGGGTGTGGCTGTGCCTTAGTGGCCTGCGCGGAAGGCGTCGATGCCTGCGAGCAAGCGGTCGATGTCCGTGCGGTCGTTGAACACGTGCGGGTCTACGCGGAAGAGATTGCGGAGGAAGTAGGTGTCCACACCATGCGCGGTCAGGTAGGCCTGCAGGTCGCCCGCGTCGTCTATTTCGGCGGCAATCACGCCTCCGCGGCGGGTGGAATCTCGCGGTGTCCGCACGGTGATCCCTCGTTCTTGCAGCCCCTCAATACAGTACTCTGTCAGATCGAGCACGTGGGCCTCCACAGCTGCCATGCCGGTCTCCAGCAGGATTGCGATGCCGGGAAGGGTTGCGGCGACGCCCATGAGGTTCGGCATGCCCAGCTGAAAGCGCTCGGCGCTGGGCTGGAGTTGAAGTTCCTCAAGGTCGGTCTGGGTCGTGCTCACCCAACCTGCCGTCGATGGCTGTCGGTCGAGATGGCGTTCGGCAACGTAGAGAAAGCCGACACCGGCAGGGCCGAGTAGCCATTTCATCGCGGTAGTGCTAAAGAAATCAACGCCGGTTGCGTGGAGATCGATGTTGAGCGCGCCGGCCGATTGCGCGCCGTCCACGAGCAGCAAGGCCCCGTGCGCATGCGCTAGTTTCGCCAGGGCGCCAATGTCGTGACGAAAGCCCTGCGCGGGCGTGACGTGGGAGACGCTCACAGCAACGGTATTGTCGTCAATAGCCCGTTCCATGTCCTCCATGTGGATTAACCCGTCGCGGGGCGGGACGAAGCGGCGCTCAAGCGTATCACGCGGCGGCAGCATCCAAGGATACACGCTGGAAGGATAGGGGAAGCCGTCAAACACGACATTACCGCCCGGTTTGGGGGAAATCAAGCTTACGGCAAGACTTGATCCCGCTGACGTGCTGTCATTGACGGCAATCTCATCTGTGTCTGCGCCCATGAGTTCTGCGTATGATTCGCGCAGCGCACGGGTTTCATCCATGAAGTTTGGATAGAGATCGCCGGTCTTGTGGGTAAGCGCGGCGAGATGGTGCTTGAGCGCTGTCAGCATAGGCGTGGATGCCGGCGCAATGCCGCCGCTGAAGAGATACGCGCGCTCTTCAAGTATGGGAAAGAGGTTGCGCACGTCTGCCGGTGTCATGTAATACTTCCAGGCGTCGTGGAGCGAGAGAGCATGGTATTGTCACTATTCTTTGACGCATCTGCACACCGGCGACCGCAGTCATTCATGCTTGATACGGTAGCACAGGTTTGTAACCTGTGCCCACCGGTATTGTGCAATGGTCGCCATGGTCTACGCAGGGTCTTGCAATTGTCGCCCTGAACAACGTGAAGGGTCTAAGATATCTCCGGCCACGCAACGGTGCTTCTAAGCGGGGACCTTAGAATCCTCGAACCCTGTACAAAGAACCCGGTTCGACGCTCCACTCGGAATTGTAAGTGTCAGGTGATTCGTTGACTGACTTGAGTACAAATGCAACTTGACGCAGGACAAAACATGAAAGGTACACTTGCCATTCCGAACGAAGCGCAGCGGAGCGAGGAATCTAGGGCCCATGCTTCATGACACGCAAAAGGCTCAGTATCTTAGATTCCGCGAACAGGGTTCGACGCTCCACTCGGAATGACATGAACTGTCAACACCGCCAATTGGAAAGAGGATTCTGTCAACGAATTACTCAACACTTACAGGAATGACAGCAACAGTCAGTGTTTCCAGAGGCACAATCGAAAGACCCCGACGGTTTATGTGCCTCCCATTACTCCGGCGTCGAGGCGGATTTCGGCTCGGTGAATACAACACCTGCTTCTTGCACCTCTTGGTAGGGCAGCAGCCATACCAAGGACTCGTCATGCAGGTCTACCACCTGGATGCGGTTGCCCCAGGGATCGCGAAAGTCGCAGCGAATGTAGTCGTTGGACATGACGTCGAGATTGTACTTCGTGCGCAGTTTGTCGCGAACGCTTGCAAGCTGCTCCTCATCGCGCACCATGATGCCAAAGTGGCGGGAGCGCTCCGGTTGCAGTGCATCTACTTCGAAGATCGCCAGAAACTGGTGATGCCCCAGTTGGCACCAGGCCGCTCCTTCACCGCCGCGCAACATCTCTAGATTGAACACATCCTCGTAAAAGGCTACCGCCTTCTCAACATCGTCTACCTCGATGCCAACGTGATTAACACCGTACACCTGGACATCCATATATGAGGCTCTCCTTGACCGTGAAACTTGCAGGAACTTCCTGATTCTCACTATATACCAGCCCGGCACGTAGAATCTTTACTCTCATGCGAAAGCACGTTTGCGGGCGTGCTGCGGGACGATCACTTACGCTGGTCCCATAGCTGTGCAAGAATGTCAGCCGCAAGAAAGGAGTGAACTCACTCGTGCTTCGATCCTTCGACAGGCCTGTGCTGAGCTTGTCGAAGTGCTCAGGACAGGCAGGCTCAGCACGAACGGTTCCGGAGTTCTTAAGTTACCTAGGGTCTGGGGTTTCTAAGTCACCTACTAAAGGAGTGTTTCCAACTCGCTTGCCCACGACTGTACGGATTCCTGGTCGTCGCCGCGTATAGTGATGTGTCCCAGTTTGCGGCCGGGGCGCGCCTCTTTGGCGTAGAGGTGCAGATGGGCATTGGGCACGGCGGCGACAGCAGCGGGAGCGGGAGTCTCGCCGATGAGGTTGAGCATTGTGGAGTGACCCCGCGGGACGGTAGCGCCGAGCGGGAGGCCGAGCACGGCGCGCAGGTGGTTCTCGAACTGGCTGGTTTCCGCCCCTTCGATGGTCCAGTGCCCGGAGTTGTGCACGCGGGGCGCCATCTCATTGGCGAGCAATTGACTGCCCTGCTGGAAGAACTCGATGGCCAGTACGCCCACGTAGTCCAGCGCCTCGAGCACCCGCCTGCCGTAGTCCTCCGCTTGCGCTTGCAGCGCCGGCGGGGTAGCCGGAGCGGGCGCGATGGAGCGGCGCAAGATGCCTTTGTAATGGTAGTTCTCGATCAGAGGATAGAAGGCCGTAGCCCCGTCTCGTCCGCGTACGGAGAGCAACGAGACCTCCCGGTCGAATGGCACGAACGCCTCAAGGATGAGGGGCGTCCCTTGGAGGGTGTCCCAGGCCCCCTGGACGTCGGCTGCTTGGCGGACGATACGCTGGCCTTTGCCGTCGTAGCCCAGCCGCCGGGTCTTGAGCACGGCGAGAGTCCCCAGCTTGGTTAAGGCGTCATCAAGAGATTCGCGAGATTCAACCGCACTGAAGGCAGGCGTTGGGATGTCGAGTTCTCGGAAGAAGGTCTTTTCAGTCAGGCGGTCCTGCGAAGCTTCCAGGGCTGCGGGCGGTGGGTAGACTGGCACGTGGTCGGCGAGGAAGCGCGCTGCGTCCACCGGCACGTTCTCGAATTCATACGTGACCAACTCAAGGTCGGATGCAAAGCGCGCGAGCGCCTCTCGATCGTCGAAACTCGCTCCGACCACGAGTTCCGCCAGTTCTCCGGCCGGTGCATCGGCGTACGTGTCGAGCACACGGAAGCGCACACCCAGCGGATATCCCGCCAGGGCCAACATGCGGCCGAGCTGGCCGCCTCCCAGAATGCCGACGGTCATGCTGACTCTCGCGGATCGGGGTGTGCGAGCACGTCGCCCGTCTGCTGCTCGCGAAATTTCTCATAGGTCGAACGAAATTGCGGGTACTTGGTGCCAAGTATTGCGGTAGCAAGCAGCGCGGCGTTCACCGCGCCGGCGCGTCCGATGGCCAATGTACCGACGGGCACGCCCGCGGGCATCTGCGCGATGGAGAGGAGCGAGTCCATGCCGTTGAGCGCGCGCGATTGCACGGGCACGCCGAGCACGGGCAGGCTGGTCTTGGCCGCGGTCATGCCGGGCAGGTGCGCCGCGCCTCCGGCTCCGGCGATGATGACTTCAATGCCGCGCTCCGCCGCCGTCTCCGCATAGGCAAACATCCGGTCGGGAGTCCGATGCGCGGAGACGACGCGTACCTCGTGCGGCACACCCAGTTCCTCCAGGGTCTCCACCGCGTGGCGCATCGTCTCCCAGTCCGACTTCGATCCCATGATAATGCCGACCAGGGGTTGCGGATTCTCATTCACTTCAATCGCCTAATTTCCCTTAATTGTGCAGCTAATCTGGGGCTACGCCGACAAGGATAAGTGGAACAGCAGGCACTCCGCGTCCCTCACGAATTAGATTGTAGAGTTCGCGTTCAAAGTATGAAGGCCCTGATGACATATTAGATTGCAGTTCTTTCATCGGGAGTATTTCGACTCCCACGTCTATTATGTCTCCCACAAAGAATGCCATATGCTTTACGAAGAGATCATAGGCGACAAAGGAGTACTTTCCAAACTGCACCTCTACAGCAACTCGCTCTTTGACGAAGTCGGTCTGATTGTAAGAACGAAAAGGCGTTTGATTTGCCTCTTCAATAACTCTCTTTTGTTCGTCTGGCGTCATGTGCATCGTCTTTCGAATAAGACGAGCGTCCTCTGTAACCCAGTAGTTCGTTCTTCTTTCTTTCCAGTTAGCCATCTCGAACTGATTCTTCATTTTCTTATTCATTTCGATCGGCGCGTACAACACCTTTCCCCGCATTGGTTTCTCGGCAGACACTTTTGTTCGACATCCCTCAGCATCAACGGCAGCGATTGCCGCAATTATCTCATTCCAGAGGTGAGGTTTGTGGACGAGCAGAAACTCAAGCCCATTGAGGTGAGAGTAATGGGTGACGATTCTCACTCGCTGTTCTCCATGAAAGGCCTGGGCTAGACTTGCGACATGGAAAGCCGACTAAACTAGTCATCTGGCGTGGGGTGTAAGTCAGAAGGATCGTAGTTAGGTGGCCTTTGAAAGAGCCTGTCTTGGGTGGACATGCCATTAATGTGAACACTTTGCGGGGGAACTTGGATATCAGGATTATCTGGATCGTAGACGGGTCGTTCCAGTGGGCGAATACGCAGTTTTCCTTGTTCTGCTTCCCGAATGCGGCTTCTTGCAATGTCTATGTATTCGGCTTGGGTTTCTGCGCAGATTGCTTTGCGTCCGTGCATGAGGGCTGCAATTGCAGAAGTGCCAACACCCATGAAGGGGTCAAGCACCCAGTCTCTCTCGTCCGTCATAGAAAGCACCAGCCTCTCTATGAGTTCAACCGGGAACTGGCAAGGGTGAGAGGTCTTTTCAACATGATTGGCCTTTACGTTCGGAATGTTCCAGAGGTCACCGGGATTCTTTCCCAGAGGATTGCCAGAGTACTGACCCTTCTTTGGCCCTTTAAAGTACTTCTTCATCGGATACTTTTGCGGTACACGAACTGCATCTAGGTTGAATGTATACTCATCACCCTTGGTGAACCACAAGATCACCTCATAGCGCCCTGAGAACCTCTTGGAGGAGTGGAGACCATGTTCAAAATGCCACACGACTCGATTTCGCAACGATAGTCCCAGCGAGTCAAAAATTGGAAAAAGAGCTACATCCAGTGGAATAATCTTTCCTCTGTCCACATAGTTTCCAACCTGCCAGCAGAGACTTCCTCGCTCGTGGAGAATACGTACACACTGTTCGATTACTCTGCGCTGCTGCTCCACGTAGGTATCCAATTCCAGGCGCTTCTCATAAGACTTCCCCAAGTTATATGGGGGTGACGTAACAATCAGCTTTGCCAAACCCGAGGGAAGCTTCTGAAGTAGATCGAGGCAATCACCCTCGTGAAGAACAAAGTCTGCATTGGGATCAAACTCTGTGGAAACGTTGACAGCGCCCACAAGGGGTCCTTTCCAGACCTGAGGGTTGGGAAGACTATCCAAGCACCTATGTTTGGTATTGTACCTGACATACCGCCACATGCCACTTTGTAGTGTTCTCTCGCAGGTGTGAGGTCGCAATGCGCTGTGAAAGACCATCATCCTCCCGAGTAATGGCCAGCAACAGCGCTTGCACTTGGCGTGGGTCTGCCAAGCGTGTAAAGTAGGTAGTTGGCGCGCTTTTTGGAATATGGATTTGCAATACAAACAGCGTGCCTTTCTTTATTGGAAACAAACGGTGAGCAACAAGCGGTAGGTCGCGCAAGGCGACTCAGGAGTTTAGTGGGCGCATGGCCAGAAAACATGAGCAGTTACAAGCAGATAGGCGAGAAACCTTCGGCAAGAAAGTGAAGCGGCTCCGCCGGAACGGTATGGTGCCGGGAAACGTCTACGGTCTCTCCTTGGATTCAATTCCCCTAACGCTGGACGGACTCGAATTCATCGCTGTCCATCAACGCGTGGGAGCCACCGGCGTCATTGACTTGGCGGTGAACGGCGGGGAAACGGTGCCGGTGCTGGTGCAAGAGGTTCAGCACGATCCGCCGACCAGTCGCGTGCTGCACGTGAGTTTCGTGCAGGTTGACTTGACGAAGCCCGTAAGCGCGTTGGTGCCGGTTTATCTCACTGGCGAAGCGCCGGCTGTGGAGCTCGGCGCCATCGTTATCCAGCACATCAATGAGGTGTCGGTTTCAGCGTTGCCGGATGACATACCCGAGAACTTCGAAGTTGACGTCAGCGTGCTCGCCGACATCGATTACTCGCAGCTCGTCAGCGACCTCAAGGCACCGGATGGTGTCACGATAGAAGCCGACCCCGATGATCTCGTGGTGCGCGCGGAACGGCCGCGCGTGATTGAGGAAGAGACGCCGGATGAGGACGAAGAGCTGGAGGGCGAAGAGGGCGCCGAAGAAGGCGAAGATGGCGCCGAGGGAGAAGAGAGCGAAGAATAAAAGCTTCGCGCCGGCTCGTCGAGCTGCGTAGAGGCAGTGCCCTCAACTGCGATCAGTTCCTTCCGCGCAACCAGAAACAAGACACCGTAATTGGATGCGTGCTCTTTGGCTGGGCAAATTGGAACAATCTAAACCCACGTACCCAGTACCGGGCAGGTTCCGGTCTCCTCCTCCCAAGTAAGACCCTTGTATGTCGCTCGATGTGGCGAGTAGTTCCCGTTAACATTGGAGACTCTCACTTTGGACCATTGCGTTTGCCCTGGGTATCTCAGCCAATTGACTGAATTCAAGCGGGATCCGCGCCTATTCCCCTTCACCCCCGTACCGTGTCGATACGCTGTATCGAGTATATGGCAGGCTCTAACCCTCTCCCGGCGGACAACTTAGCGTAATCCCGCCCGGAGGTACAAGACCTACTCCCTCTCCTCGGGGAGAGGGCTGGGGTGAGGGGACTTCTGCTTACCCCGTCCTCTTTACCGGCAAGACCGATACGCAAGCGTGCAAGAACGGGAAGATAGCCCCCAGATTGCGGGAAAGCCCCCCTCACCCGCGTATCGTGTCGATACACTGTATCGAGTATGTGGCAGGCTCTAACCTTCTCCCGCCGAAGACCATTGCGAAACCAAAGCGGAAGCGAGAGCGTTCCCTCTCCCTCGAGGGAGACCTTTGCATAACCCTCGCCACAGCGCAGATGTCCCCTCTCCCTCGACGGGAGAGGGCTAGGGTGAGGGTGAATCTCCTGAATTCTCTCCATAGCATACCGACATTTGCTCGGCTACATCTTGACACTGCCCAGCGTAAAGGGCCATTGCAGCATAAAGACCCCCTCACCCCAACCCTCTCCCCCAGGAGGGGGAGTGCCTTTGCTTGAAAGTGGGGCTATGTGAAGGCCTCCCAGGTAAACAAAGAATGCTTCCCCCTCCGGCCGAAGCTTTGCACAGGTCTCCCAAGTAGAGCGAGTCTCTTGCACATCCGGCCAATGTTCTACAAGGTACCCTTTGCCCTGCGGTAGGCAATTGCACGCTTTCGGCGCGGAGCCTAGAAGAGTCTTCATCTTCAATTGTCTCCCGTCTAGAGTCGAGAATTCACCCTTTCGCTACCCGGCCCCCGCCCCGAGCGTAGTGACGAGCGACCGCGCTGCGATGCATCCGATTGCGGCCGGCACGACACACCGCCAACGCCGGTTTTGTCCCTGCACTAGTGCGAGACCCTTGGCGCGGCGCCAATCAAATGCACGGTATAACCTCAATGCAAATCACCTGGCGCCGGAGCAGGGCAGATCGGAACTTTCTTGGTGTACGTTATAATGTAAGAAAGGCTAACTAAAGCCGCTCAGCTTGCGACATAGGAGCCCTGCCCGTGGCGAGTGCCTTGATAGTAGACGGTGTCAAGAAGGTCTTCGGTCGCACCACGGTGGTCGATGGCGTCTCCTTTACGGTGGAGCCGCAGGAGATACTGGGTCTGGTGGGGCCCAACGGGGCCGGTAAGACCACTACCATCCGCATGGCGCTAGACATCATCCATCCGGATTCCGGCACGGTTGCGTTGTTCGGCAGTGCGCCGACGCGGCAGGCCTTGCAGCGGATCGGCTACCTGCCCGAGGAACGCGGACTGTATCAGAAGGCGGTCCTCAGCGACGTGCTGCGCTACCTGGGGCGCCTCAAGGGTTTGAGCGCCAAGGAAGCGCAAGCACGGACCGATGCCATGCTGGATCGCGTCGGCCTCTACGAACACCGTGCCAAGAAGGTGCAGGCGCTCTCACGCGGCATGAACCAGCTTGCCCAGTTTGCCAGCGCGCTGCTGCACCAACCCGATCTTGTCATCCTCGACGAGCCGTTCTCCGGGCTTGACCCTCTCAATGTGCAAGTGATGAAAGAGATCATCACCGAGCAACAGCAGCGGGGCGCTTCCATCATCTTCAGCTCACACAACATGGAAGACGTAGAAGAGATGTGCGAGCGTGTTGTGCTCGTCAGCGGCGGCAACGTGTTACTCTACGGCGCGCTCGATGAGTTGAAGCGGGCGCGCGGCATACAGAATATTCGCGTAGCCGCGCCGCAACAACCGCCGGACGTGCCCGGAGTTGGCCATGCCAAGGTCGAGGACGGACAGTTCGAGTACCTCTTGAACGAAGGGTCGGACCCCAACGCCGTGCTCCGTTCCTTCCTGGATGCCGGCATTCCGGTGGAGCGATTTGAAGTCGCCTTGCCCTCCCTGCGTGACATGTTCATCGAAGAGGTGAGTCGTGCCCGCAGCGCTTGACGGCACCCGCATCGTGTTTGCGCACGAGTTTCGCAAGCAGATCGGCGGCAAGGGGTTTCTCATTGCAACGCTGGCAATACCGGTTTTGCTCGTCCTCATCTGGATCGCGATACCGGTGGTCAGAGGCATCGTGGCAGACGATAGCACAGACTCCGGCGCCGGAAACGCCGCCAGCTCTACCGCGAGTGAGTCAGGCCAAGTTGGCCCCGACACGCCCGTTGGCATTGTTCTGCAGGCGACGGACCTCGCCGTAGACTTCAGCCAATTCCCGGAATTTCGAGAATACGCCGAGACAGCGGCAGGATTGGACGATTTAAAGACCGGGGAAATCAACGAACTCTTCGTCATCCTGCCGGACTACACCGCCACCGGCGATGTTGAATACTATTACAGCGACGATGAGACCGCGAGCCGGGGTCAACTGCGCCTCATTCTGACCGACGCACTCTTGGGTGAGACCGAGTCTCCCGCGCATAGGCAACGGGCGCTGGCGCGTCCGCAATTCCAGCGCTTCACGGTAGCGGATGATGGCGCGCTGAATGAGGATAGGGGCGCAGCGGTTGCAGTTTCATTCATAGTGGGGCAAGGTTTCGCCATCGCGCTGATCTTCACCCTGATTGCCTACGGCACAATCTTGCTCCAAACCGTTACCGAAGAGAAAGAGAACCGTATGGTGGAGGTCTTGCTCACCTCCGCCTCACCGCTGGCAATCATGACGGGCAAAGTGCTGGCGCTGGGTCTGGCCGGCCTGATACAGATGTCGGTATGGGTTGCAGCGGTCATTTTGATCGTGCCCCGCTTCGCGGGAGTACTACCGGATCTAGGTGGCATTCCCATCGACATCGGCTTCTTGCTCCTTGTGCTGGCGTTCTTTCTCGCCGGCTACGCTATCGCGGCCGCGCTCATGGCAGGGATTGGCGCTGCCACTACCTCGACATCGGAAGCAGGACCGCTCACCGCTTTGGTCATCATTCCCCTTGCTGTGCCGTTCTATGCCATGCCGCTCTTTCTGACTTCAGCAGACCACTGGTTGCCGCGCTTCCTCTCGTTCCTGCCGATCACGGCAGCGACGTCGATGATGCTGCGCCTTGCGTCCAGCCACGTGGCGCCAGCCGAGGTTGCAATCAGTCTGGTTTTGATGATTGTGTCGGCGGCACTCTTGCTCTGGCTGGCAAGCCGCATCTTCCGCGCGGGCCTATTGTTGTACGGCCAACGGATGAGCCTGCGTGCGGCATGGGCGGCGCTGCGGTATGGCGGTTGAGAGACTGGTCCCCAATGGCACATTGAAAAACAAAACCGGTACAATACGAATCGGTGGGAATTGAGCTCGCGTGAAGCGAGGGAGCAGTATTAATGGCGGTGTTCGATACGCACAAGGCGTTTACGTCGCTGGTTGAGGCAGGATTCACGGAGCGTCAAGCTCAAGCCCTGCTGGACGTGGGGCGCGAGGGATTCGGGGCGTTAGTAACCAAGGATCATTTGGATGCGCGCCTGCGGGAATTAGAGTTGCGACTTACGCTGCGCCTCGGGGCTATGGTCGCGGCCGGTGTGGCGATTCTCGCTGCGCTCGAGCTGCTGTCGCGTTGAAGTTCATTCGCGCTTGTCTTTATGCAGAGCGCACCTTTTACCATTACTAGAGTAGTAGGAAGAATGCCGAGGAGTTCCTCTCGGATCGTCTTCCTATCTACGCCACACCATTTGGAGCGAAGAGTCTCGTTTCACCGGTCGGCCACTGCTTAATCACATGATTGGCGAATAGATAAGCACGTGCAAAGACTCTGGTCCGAAATAGGCATCGTCCTGTCGGAAGAGGTGCGACGCGGTATTCGCCGCAAGCAGTACCTCATCATCACGTTTACGCCGGTGGTAATTGTGCTTGTGCTGGCGCTTGCGGCGCCGCTGGTGCGCGGTTTCTTCGGGAGTGACAGTGAGAGCGCCGACCGCGCCGGCGACGGACGCGTCGTTGCCGTCGTCAACCGTTCCCCAGACCTCACGTTCGCGAATTTGGAGTCCTCGGCAGTTTTAGCATTTGCCGACCGCCAAGCCGGTATTGCCGCCTTGCAGGCGGGAGACGTGGACGACCTCTTCATAGTTCCTGAGGAATTCATCCAAACCGGCCGCATTGAGTGGCTGCACACGGATAAGGGCATTAGCAGCATCATCGCGGGCGATGACAGTGAAGACCGCATGCGCGATCTTGTACTACAAGCCCTCACGTTTGCGGATCTTTCCGCAGAACAAATCGGGCGCCTGCGCAATCCCCTGGACCTCACACGTTACGAGGTGACACGCGGTGGCGACGTGGCCGCGGCAGAAGAAGGGCAGATACTCACGTTCTTCACGGTGCCTTTCTTGTCGGCGTGGATCATGATCATGGTCATCTTCATGGTAAGCGGAACATTGTTGCAAAGTGTCTCCGAAGAGAAAGAGAATCGCGTCGTCGAAGTGCTTATCACGTCGGTTTCGCCTTTAGCGTTGATGTCCGGCAAGGTGCTCGGCCTCGGTGCGACCGGCCTCCTGCAGGTAGGCATCTGGCTGGTCTCATTGGCGGTGTTGGGCCCGCGCATCGTGGGTGCTTTTCCGGAGATCGGCGACATGGCCCTGGCGCCGGCGCTGGCACTGGCTATCGTCGTGTTTTTTCTCGCCGGGTATTTCGTCTTTGCCGTAGTGATGACGGCAATCAGCGCTGCCACGGTTTCGGCGCGTGAGGCGTCTTCACTGTCCACTATCATCCTCCTGCCTGCGTTGACACCGCTTGTCCTTGCCACACTCATTTCACTCGCTCCCAACGGCGCATTCGCGCGGATACTCACCTTCATCCCCTTCACTGCTCCCGCCACCATGATGATTCGGCTCGGAGTGACCGACGTTGCGCTCTGGGAGGTCGCGCTCAGTCTGGGTGTAACCATTGTGAGCGGCCTGGCGCTCCTCTGGCTTTCGGCGCGGGTATTCCGAGCCGGCATCCTCATCTACGGGCAGCGGATGACCCTGCGACGGCTCTGGCTGGCGTTGCGCCACGCCAACTAGCAGAGTCTTGAATAGACCCGCGATACCGCATCTGGTTCCGGCGTGAGGGTGAGTCACCTTAATTCAGCCAACCATCGCCAAATTGCCACAGCTATACGCAGACCCTCAATGGATGTTGGAACCGGCTTAGCAAGAGTGTCCTCGCGTTACCCCTCGCCCAGGGCAAAGGGAGCAGCTTGGCAAATCCGGCCGGAGTCATACTGAGCTCTTCTCCCAGGGCAATGCAAAGCATGCCCCCACAGTGAGCGAAGCTGCAGCTCCAACTCAGGATTCGCCCAGGCATCCGGTAGCTGGCGCCGTGAGACTCGGGAAACCACTGGTGCTCCATGGCGAGGAGGCTGCTTTATAGCTCGGGTTGGCAGGGCTGTGTCAATGTCTCGCGAGCCGCACCCGCAATGGCGCAACCAGGAGTGCTTTGGGAGCGTGGGCGGGGCTGCGATTGTAACGATTTGCCCTTGCTGCTGTCGAGAGTTCTGTGTGAACGGACTAGATATGCGCACACTGCGAGCTTCCATTGGGAGTTTGACACTTGGAGCGATAGTGTGGTTTACTTGGTGCCGTAGCCGAAGACTGGAACCTCGCCGGTACGAAATGTGCTGCGACGAGGCAGTGGACGGCTCGATGAAATGAATGGGAGACAAGAGTGCGAGCGACCATCCTTGGTCGCCGTGTGAAAGTGGTTTAGAACTCCAGTTCGTACGCAGTAGCGGTCGTAACGCTGCGTGTACGCCCTTCCACTGGTAGACTTCGGCACAGTGCCGGAAGATGTCGGCACAGTGCCGGAAGATGTCGGCACAGTGCCGGAAGATGTCGGCAAGGTGCCGAAAAACGCCGGCAGGATGCCGCAAGATGCCGGCAGGACGCTCGAATACTGTTTCACGCTGGGCAGACTGCGGCAGTCCAATTGCGGTCGGCGCGGCCAGGGGGCGAGCAACCTTCGCAGGCCGAATTGCTCGCATGAAAATGCGTCTGAGAGACTGCATTTCGGTTTGGCACAACCGACGAATAACGCGTGCATGAAGAGTGCTGCGAGCGTTTGACACGTGAAACGGGACTGTGGTTAACTTGGAACCGAAAATTGGAGGCTGAGCTCCTGGGTCGGGTCGGCGTCGCAGGGTGGTACCTTAAGTTTGCGGACGAAGGCTGGTGAAACCTAAGGAGGCGTTAGGGTAAGTGTACAGGGATAGTGCCCTAGTGGCTGCGGAGAGTTTGGGCGGTAAACATACTGGGTGGATTTGATCGCATTTCCTGCCGGCAACGACACAGCAAGGCGCGGATTTGCGTGCATGTGCTCCGTCAGAACTAGCACAGCGTTTCGTACGATATCCTCACAAAACTGCTCCTTTGACACACATTGCCACCGCACGTAGGCATGGGCAGAGCGGGCTCCAACCGGCGCACGAAGAGCGGTTGACACGTGAAGCGGCGGTATGGTTAACTAGGTACTCGCAACTTGATACTGAACCATTGCGGTACGGTCATTGCCGCAAGGTGACCAGGTAGCATAAGGAGAAGTGTACAGAGGCGTGCTCTTCTTCGACAGGGAACGTCAGACTGGTTTAACTTTTGCTTTTTGTGCTTGATGTGAGAACGGCGTTGGAGGGGCGGCACAGGTTTCACTCGTGTTGCAAAGTCGCCTCCGCTCCTGAGTGCAGCGAAGATCTTGGCGTATGCAGTCTTCTCGAGACGGAGTCTCATGTGCCTCTTGTCGTCTCAAGCGGCCTGCAAGAGTTGCCAGGCTTGAGCACGTAGGAATTGCAGAGTGTTAGCGCCGTCGTAAGTCGCAATGGGCCCACCGAGGGTCGGGACTGTTTGGTTTCTGCCGGGCACTGACGTAAACGCCTATCTCGGCAGTACCTTTGCTGTAGAGCGTGAGCCAAGGCTTGCGCTCGTTTCATTTAACTCGGCGACACCTGTGCATTTGTGCCCGCCAGGTACGCGGAGCCGGGTCCGATCAGTTCCAATTCCAGGGGCACAGCGGAACCTCTTGACTTCTCCTTGGGGTCTTGCCCCGCACGAAGGGCGTACTCTCGCCCAGGAGACTTTTGCATTACTCGTGCCGCGACGTATACATGACGGTCGGCCAACGCCTTAAGCTCCGCGTACAACGCTGTGCAGTCCGCTTGCAGGTCTCTCCGTTCATGCTTCGACAGGCTCAGCGCGAACGGATTGCTATCTCCCGGTTTTTGCCCTCGCAGTTGTTATGCACCAGCACGCCGCCGACTACAAGATAGTGCACGTGACGCTCAATTGGAATTGGCGTCTTGCGCACTCCCCACGGCACCTACGTCGCTACGTGCCAGCCGGAAGTGGACTGCACGCTATGGTACGGCGGGTGCGGCGTGTCCACAGACGGGATGTGTTCATTGCACTGAATCGGCGCCGGTGTACCGGGAAGACTGCGGAGGACGCCGCTGCGCTAGGCCGCACGGCCAATGAGCTAGAGCAAGAGAATCACGCCCGTGAAAAAGACTATCGCGTGGACGTGCTGCCATACGGGGTTGCGGGCGCGGTTGCGGGCTTGAGCGGCTTACTGCTCGCGGCGGCGTGTGCGTTTGGTGGGTTGGCCGCTCACCGCGCCGTTGCCTTGGCCGCATGCCGGTGTACGTGCACCATGAGCACGGCAATATCCGCCGGGGTGACTCCGGCAATGCGGGCGGCCTGGCCGATCGTGCGCGGCTGAAATTGCCCCAGCTTTTGTCGCGCTTCCACCCGCAAGGAGGGAAGCTGGTCGTAGTCGAAGTCCTGCGGCAGTGCCATCGCCTCCATGCGCGCCATCTTTTTCACCTGCGACTGCTGGCGCTCCACATAGCCCGCATAGCGCGCTTCAAGCTCGATTTGCGCAACGACCTCGGGATCGAGCTCGTCCGCCTGCTCGCCCATAAGCGCGGCAACGACTGCGTAGCGCCCGCGCGGGCGCTGCAGGAGGCTCAGCGCATTCGCCTGGCTACTGAGCGGCTGCACGCCGGCTCTTGCCAGTGCGCCATTTGTACTGAGCGATGGCGTAATCCAGTGGTTACGAAGACGCTCCAAGGCGCGTCCAATCTGATCGCCCTTTGCCATGACAGCCGCATGGCGCTCTCCGTCGATCAGGCCGACCTCATATCCAAGCGGTGTGAGGCGCAGGTCGGCGTTATCGTGGCGCAGCAGCAACCGGTATTCTGCGCGGGAGGTGAACAGGCGATAGGGTTCTCGATGCTCCTGGCTTACGAGATCATCCAGCATCACGCCGATGTACGCTTGGTCGCGCCCTAACACGACGGCCGGTTTGCCCTGCACGAGACGGGCGGCGTTGATGCCGGCGATGAGTCCCTGCGCCGCTGCTTCTTCGTAGCCGGAGGTGCCGTTGATCTGACCGGCAAAGAAGAGGCCGGAGACCGACTTGGCCTCCAACGTGACGTTCGTCTGGTCCGTTACCACGTGATCGTACTCGACGGCGTAGCCATGCCGCACAATCTCCGCGCTGCGCAGCGCCGGAACGGTGCGCAGCATCGCCGCCTGCACGTCTTCCGGCAAGCTGGTATTCGCTCCCTGCACATAGACCTCATGCGTGGTATATCCCTCCGGCTCGAGGAAGAGTTGGTGGGAGTCTTTGTGCGCGAACCGCACGATCTTGTCCTCGATAGAGGGACAATAGCGGGGTCCTGTTCCGCTGATGCTCCCGTTGAACATGGGCGCCCGGTGGAGGTTGTCGCGGATGATGTCGTGCGTAGCCGGGTTGGTGTGCGTCAAGTAGCAGACCATCTGCCGCCGCCAGGGCGTTTCGATCTGGAAGGGGTACACCGGGTCCGGCTCCTCCCGCCGGATTTCTTCTTCCCTTAGGGGTGTGAATGAGAATCGCAGCGGCTGTTGCGAGCCGGGCTGCGGCGTGGTAAGCGCAAAGTCGATGCTCTCTGCGAGGACGCGCGGTGGGGTGCCGGTTTTCAGGCGGCGTAGTTGAAAGCCCAGCCCGCGCAATGCGTGTGAAAGACCCTGGGCCGGCGCTTCGCCAGCGCGTCCACCCTCAACACGCTTCTCGCCCGTAATCAGCATGCCTTGCAGGAAAGTGCCGGTGGTCAGAACGACAGTCGGTGCACGGAACGAGTGGCCGGCCTTGGTCTTTACGCCGGTGACGCGGCGGCGCTCCTCAGGCGTATTGGTCGTGATGAGATCTTCAACCAGGCCGTCGTGGATGGTCAAGTTTGCCTGGTTTTCCAGCACTTGGCGCATTGCTTGGGCGTAGAGGTGCTTGTCGCACTGGGCGCGCAGCGCCTGCACTGCGGGTCCCTTGCTGCTGTTGAGCAAGCGAATCTGGATAAAAGTACGGTCGGTGATCTTGCCCATTTCGCCGCCAAGGGCGTCAATCTCTCGCACAAGATGCCCCTTGGCCGGTCCCCCAATCGAGGGATTGCAGGGCATGAAGGCGATGCGCTCGCGGTCGCCGGTGACGACCAGCGTGCTGCACCCCATGCGCGCCGCCGCGAGCGCCGCCTCACAGCCGGCATGGCCCGCGCCAACGACTATTACATCATAGTGCGCTGGTTGACATTGGTTCATGGAGGTTTCTGTGACCTGTTGCTACTTCAATCGCATGAAGGCGAGGAGGAACGCGCAAACATTGGCCGGACACTCTCTATCGAGCATATACGACGCGCTGTCTACGAAACAAGCAATTCTCACCCGAAAACACTGTGTGAGTGTGACGAGGGCGCGAAGAGGGCGCGAAGAGGGCGCGAAGAGGGGAGCACATGGTTAAGCTCCCCTCGCCCAGGCCCTCTCCCTGTGGAGACCTTGGCGTAACCTTAGCGGAAGTGAGAGAGTGCCCTCTTCCTCGACGGAGACCTTTGCGTAACGAGATCCTGAGGAAAGTATGGTACTCCCTCTCCCTGGGAAGACCTTTGCACAACCCTCGCCACAGCGCAGATGTCCCCTCTCCCTCGACGGGAGAGGGCGAGAGCCTGCCCCGCACTCGATTCAGCGTATCGAGTGCGGGGCGGGTTCCGAGCACTACGGCAAGCTCAGCGCAGGCCTGTCGATGGGCAAGACTACAGGGAGCGATGCACTTGTCAGACAAGCTCACAGGGAGAGGGGGGACAATTTCTTTCGCGGGCTTGGGTTTCGCAGTGGTCCGCATCGGGAGACGAGGTTCGGGTGCGCCCAGCTCAAGTTGCGGAGATGCCTTCGCAGGAGTTTGGGGAAGATTGTTGACATCGGCACTAGAGAGTGCGCAGGGCCCGCGTTGCGGCTTCGACGTCCTGTGCGCCCACCACAGCCGAAACGACGGCGATGCCGTCTGCGCCTGCCGCTACCACGGCTGCGGCGTTCTCTGCCGTAATGCCGCCAATGCCCACAAGAGGAATGGCAGGCGCAGCCTCCCGCAGCGCGCGGACCATGGCGGGGCCGACCGGAGCACCGGCATCGTCTTTCGTGCGCGTCGCGTACATGGGGCCCACGCCGAGATAGTCGGGACGGGCGGGCAGCACCGCCGCCAACTCAGCGAGATTGCCGGCCGACATGCCGATGATGGCATCGTCGCCCAGCAGCTTGCGGGCGACCGCAGGCGGCAGGTCGTCGTGACCGAGGTGCACGCCGTCCGCGCCGCACGCATAGGCAATATCCACACGGTCATTCACGATAAAGGGGATGCATGCAGTCCTGCAGAGTTGGGATACGGCCGTCGCCGCAGCCAGAACGTCACGGTCGGGAGAGCGCTTGTCGCGCAATTGGAGCATGGTCGCCCCACCGACAATTGCCTGGCGGGCAATTGCCACTACGGAGCGCCCTCCGGCTACTGCCGGATCGAGCACAATGTAGAGGCGCAGATCCAGTGTTCGTTTAGGGCTCATTGGCAAGAACAGACGTTCAGAGTCTCACGTAAGCGCGCAACAGCTTGGAGGAGTTGCGTATAATCTTGTGCTCCCCGTCTCGAACGCCAAGTCGGAGAAGAATTGTCCTACGGCCCGCAGTCAAGCGTCAAATCTCTTTCGTCCGGCAGATGGAAATTTGATGGCTCCCGGCGAGGGATTGGCCTGATGTGCGAACCAAGCGCACGGTCGAGTCTCGCCGCCCTTGCTATTGCGTTATGGGGCGATTCAAGGTCATAGGGGATAGTGCAAGAGATCCTCGGCCAATCGCCGATCATGGATCGGCAAGGGCTTCGCGACGCCTACTCACCACGAATGGCAGTGACAAGCGTACCCCGAACGGCAAAAGTGAAGACTAATCGAATGAACGGATTGCGAGCTCGTCGGAAGAGCCAGATTCCACTCGTCCTGAGCCTGTCGAAGTGCTGAGCACAGGCTTGTCAAAGAGTCAAGAGCGAACGGAAACGCTTTCAACACAACTTTGTAGAGTACAGTACTGACAGCGCCTATCCCGGGTCCCACCGGGAATTCATACAACAAGGATTGCCAGTCAATCGGTTAGTTGTGGGCGCATACACCTTATGTTACACTACGGGGATAGATTGGAGTGCTTGGCCGCACGAAGCAACAGAGCAAGGGGTATGGCGCTCATAATTGCCTGTGCCAACCAAAAAGGTGGTGTTGGCAAGACGACGACAACTGCTAATCTAGGTGCTACTCTCTCGTTGATGGGTAAGCGCATTTTGGCGGTAGACATGGATGCTCAGGCCAATTTGACCGCTCACTTTGGTCTGGAGCGGGAGTTACAGACCTCTGTAGCGAACGCGTTGCGCGATCGTAAGGTGGAATTGCCCATTTACCGCGTTGAAGACGACGCGGGCATGTCGATTGACATCGTGCCTGCATCGTTGGAACTCGCGAGTGTAGAGTTTCAACTGGCAGCGGTCATAGGTCGCGAATTGCGCCTGCGCGAGCACTTGGACAAATTTCGGGATCAATACGACTTCATCCTGATCGACACGCCTCCCTCACTTGGTTTGCTCACGATAAACGCGCTGGTAGCCGCAGACTGCGTGATTATACCTACCGAAGCGCGTTTCTTTTCCTTGCAAGGCCTGTATATGTTACAAGACACCATTGGAGAGGCGGCAGCGCTCAATCCGAGAATTGAAATACTGGGTGTGTTACTTAGCAAGTACGACCGCCGGCTGCGCGAAGAAAAGGCGGTTTGGCAGTACCTGCACGAACGTTGGGGCGACCGCGTGTTTACTACCGAGATTGGGATAAACAGCAAGATTTTGGAGGCCGCGTCGGCGGGAGTCCCGGTCAATGCATACGCAGGCGGTAAGAAAGCAACCCATGCATATCAGCTACTAGCCAGAGAGGTGTTAGACCGTGTCGAAGCGTCCCGGCTTTGATCCCGAGCGGTTGGAGAACGTGAAAGATAGCACGCGTCCCCGCCCGGTGGTGCCTGACATGGTTGTTCCCGGCTCCCATGCGCGCGAGGCGCGTGGGATCATACAGATTCGCATCGTCGGCGTGGGCGGCTGCGGTAGCAACGCGGTGAACCGCATGATCGAATCCAACGTGGTTGGTGCTGCATACGCGGTCATTAATACGGATGCGCAAGCGCTCCAGGTCTCACGCGCGGAAGACAAACTCGCCATTGGAGATCGCATCACCCGTCTTCGCGGCACGGGCGGACAACCGGAATTAGGCCAACGGGCGGCTGAAGAGAGTGTCCAAGACATTGAGCAACTCGTCAGTGGCGCGGATATGGTCTTTGTGACTGCGGGCATGGGCGGCGGCACCGGCACCGGCGCGGCGCCTATTGTCGCCGAACTAGCCAGGCGCCACGGCGCGCTTACGGTGGGAGTCGTCACGCTGCCCTTCATGTTCGAGGGTCGCCCACGGCAGCGCAATGCGACTGCCGGCCTGCAAGCGCTCCAACAGCACGTGGATACACTCATCGTCATTCACAACGACCGCCTCCTGGCTGCAGTGCCGGCTTCGGCGCCGATGACGGAAGCGTTTGCTCTGGCTGATGAGATGCTCGTAAACGGTGTCAAGTCCATTACCGAGCTTGTGACCACGACAGGGATCATCAACGTAGACTTTGCCGACGTGCGTTCGGTGATGCAGGATGCGGGAACTGCCATGATGGGGATGGGCATCGGGTCCGGCGAGAATCGCATGCTGCTGGCAGTGGAAGAAGCGATGAAAGATCCCCTCTCCGATAAGGCCGTTAAGGGCGCTCGGGGCGTGCTGTTGAACTTCCGCGGCGGACCCGACATGAGTATTCAGGAAATCAGCGCCGCCGCTGAAATGGTTAGCACCACGGTAGACCGCGAAGCCAATATCATCTTCGGCGCGTCTATCGATCCGGCGAACCAGGAAGAAGTGCAAGTTACGCTGATTGCCACCGGCCTCCCCGGCGAACAGCCGCAGCGCTCCGGTAGGCGCGGCCCGACACGCGACGACGAGCCCGCCGTCCGGCCGGAAGTCGAGATGGAAGAGGCGGAGGTAAAAGACCTGGACTTGCCGGCGTTTCTGCGCCGTCGCCGCCCCAGTCGGTGACTTCCGCTCCTAGCCCCGCCTGCTTTGCACCGACTCTCTTGGAATCAAGATAGGATTCCCTGGCTTGGCTTGCCTACGGCGGCATGGCTGGTGTAAGTCTGCGCCTCATTCTTGTTTCCTCAGTCCGAGAGAACATGCAGCGAAGTTCCGCAGGCGTGTGTCGCCTCTAACCATTCTTCGTAGAGGCAAGAATCTGGTTTCTAGAGAGATGTTTGCGAAACCCGGTCTCCCAGCCGGTTAAGCCCCTTCTCCCCAGGTAGAGGAAATCGGTACCGATCCAACCCGTTTTCAACCGATTGGCACAGCTCCGCAGAGCTTGCCCCGTACCAGGATACAGGGGTTCCCCCATGCGGGCGGGGAACTCTACTGGAAGCTATGAGTTATGGGCAAGGTTTGGTCGCCCGTATGGAGAACATCTGCGGGATAGATTCGTTTTTCTCCGGGAACCGCCACCAGCCGTCATCCCCCTGCACCATGTTGGGCAGCGCTTGATAGTGGCAGAAGGGAAACTCATGGAGGAACTCGATCCTGAGTCCGGAGCCAACTAAGGCCGTGACAATCTCACCGAGGCTGTGCTGCCACTCATAGTTGGGACTCGCGATGGTTTCGCTACCGGCATAGGACGGCCCATCGCCCGGAAGGTACAACTCTTGGCAGAAGTAGCTGTAAGACGGCAGAGCCTCACCACTCGCGGAGGGCTCAAGCGTTTGCAGGACCGGGTGGAATTCCACCATGTAGAACGTCCCGCCCGGTTTGAGGTAACGGAACGCCACCTCGGCCCAGCGGTCAAGGTCCGGCAACCAGCACAAGATGCCGTATGACGTGAACACTATGTCGAATTCTTCTGTGAGCACGTTCGGCAGATCGTAAAGGTTAGAACAGAAAAAGCGCGCGTCCGTGCCGACTTCAGCATTCAACGCGCGCGCGAGTTCAACTGCGTCGTCGGAGAAGTCCACGCCGGTCGCCTGTGCGCCCAGCCGCGCCCACGACACGGTGTCCAGACCAAAGTGGCACTGCAGGTGAAGCAACGACTTACCGGCTATGGGGCCGATCTCTGCCCGCTCGATGTCTTTAAGGGTTAACTGGCCCGCCTTGAAGCCGTCCACGTCGTAGAAGTCGGAAGCGGCGTGAACAGCAGTTCTTTCGTTCCAGTTGATACGGTTCGTTTCGAGGCGTTTATCCACAGCAATGCTCCAAGGGGATTACAGTTTCAATTAGGTGGAAGTAGACTCTTTACGCCCAACCAACGCGCCAGACCTGGTGACCGGCGATCGCCTTGTGCGCGCATTGCCTGGGATGACTAGCCCCTTGGCGGTTCCGTGAATGCCGTTACTATCACAAGGGAGCGGGGACCGTTCATTTCTGTCATTCCTGTAAGTGTTGAGTAATTCGTTGACAGAATCCGCTTTCCATTCTGAGGAGTTGACAGGCATGTCATTCCGAGCGGAGCGTCGAACGATGTTCGCGGAATCTAGAATCAATGTCGAACATGGCCCATACGGCACAGTACTCTAGATTCCTCACTCCGCTGCGCTTCGTTCGGAATGACATTTGTACGAGTCATGTCTAGCACTGCGGAAGGTTGCTTTTGTTCTCAAATCTGTCAACGAATTACCTGACATTTACAATTCCGGCGAAAGCCGAAATCCGTCTTTACGTCACCGCTGGACTCCGGCTTTCCCCGGAGTGACGGATTCGGGATGAACGCGGACCTTCTACGTGACGATGTTCTGCGGACGGCCTTCCAGGAAGGCGATGGTGTTCGAGACAGCGCCCTCGTTCAGCAACTCGATGCCTTCCGGAGTCTGGTCGGCCAGGTGCGGTGTGAGAACCACCTGATCGCAGGTCAAGATTGGGTGATCGGGCGGCAGGGGCTCCTGATCGAAGACATCAAGAGCGGCGCCGGCCAGGTGCTCGGATTGCAGCGCAGCAACCAGAGCGGCGGTATCCACCAAGTCACCTCTACCGGCGTTTATGAGGAGCGCGCCCGGCTTCATCAAGCCGAGTTCCCGCGCACCGATGAGGTGATGACTTTCATCACTGAGCCGCACGTGCAAGCTCACAACGTCGGATTCCCGCAGCAGTTGCTCGAGTTCAACAAACTCAACCCCGAGTTCGCGTGCCCGTTCCGGCGACGAATTGAAGGTCCACGCCAGGCAGCGCATGCCGAGTAGATTGGCAACGCGGGCGACTTCACGGCCCACGTTGCCCGTGCCGACGACGCCGAGCGTCTTGCCGCTGAGCATGACGTTCTGCTTGAGTGTCCACCGACCGGCCTTGAGTTCGCCGGTCTGGAACGCCGTGCGTTTGGCGACGGCAAACATGAGCGCGATGATGTGTTCGGCAACCACGGGGGCCGTCCGCCCCGGCTGGTTGGCCACGGCTACGCCGCACGCCCGCGCCGCCTCAACGTCAATCGAGTCGACGCCAATGGAGCACGTGGCAATGAGGCGCAGGTCGGGCAGGGCCTGCAGCGCCGGCGCAAACCACTTGATCGCCCCGCGCGTGTTCAAGATGACGTGTGCGCCTTCCACGCGCTTGAGCTGATCCTCCATGCTCTGTGGTCGGTCGAGATAGAGGTCAACGTCGCCGTACGGCTTGAGCCGCTCCAGATGTGGCGAGCCCTGAATCTGGGGCGGAGAATCACCGGGTACGACGAATTTCAAACGTTTGTCTGCCATAGTCACATCCTTAGTTGGGTCGTAGCATTGACCTAGAACTCTACAATCTGCATAGCAAATAGGAGGCGTGCACGCACGCCGTTGGCAGTTGATATCACGGGAACGCGGTTGTCGCCAAAGGCGAGGCAACTGAACAAGTGCAGTTAGGTTTGCTGGGCCTCAGACGTCCGCCGCGGCGGATCGGCGAAGGTGGCTTGCTTTGCCTATCTTAACTACATGTGCTGTATATCGTCTAGTCTATGCCCAGTGAGCGAGATAATCTCCCGCAGCATACGAATTGTCAGGAATCTCCAGATCACGCGCTAACTGGCAGCATCTATGGGTAAAACAAGTGTCAGTGGTACGGCCCGAACACGTGTATAATTACTGATGCGAAGGGCAATGCGGTGAGCCCGCCGCACGGCAGACGACCGTTATTCCCGCGAAAGCGGACTCCTATTTCTACACGTGAAGTTGAGGTTAGCTGGACCCATGCGTGCGATTCTGAGCGTATTCGACAAGACCGGCATCGTCGAGTTTGCGGCAGGGCTAGCCAAGTTGGGATGTGAAATCGTCTCTACCGGCGGGACCCAGGGTGCGATAGAAGCAGCGGGCATCCCCGTCGTCGGCATCAGTGACGTTACCGGCTTTCCCGAGATTCTGGATGGGCGTGTAAAGACACTCCACCCGGCGGTACACGCCGGCATTCTGGCGCGGCAGGACGACCCCGAGCACGTGCAAACACTGCGCGACCACGCCATCGCGCCCGTGGACGTGGTGGCCGGGAACCTCTATCCCTTTGTGGAAACTCTGAACAGCGGGGCCGGACACGAAGTGATCGTTGAGAATATCGACATCGGCGGCCCCACGCTCATCCGCGCCGCAGCCAAGAACGCCGATTCCGTGCTGGTAGTGGTTGATCCGAGTGACTACGCGCCGGTGCTCGACGCGCTCGCCAATGGCCAGGTGGATGCCGCTCTCCGCACGCGACTTGCCGCCAAGGCCTTCCGGCACACCGCAGACTACGATAGGCACATTGCAGGGTATTTCAAAGCGATCACCTGACACTTGCTGCGCCCCAGACCGGGTCAACGGCCGGAGAGAGCAATGAGAGTACGTCTGATGCTTGCAATAGCGGGAGGGCGTTGTGCCGCACCCGGTCATTAACGAACGGGCCGCCGATTTGGAACGGCTCTGCCGCCGCTACCAAGTCCGGCGGCTTGCCCTGTTTGGCTCAGCCGCGACCGGCCGGAGCTTCTCGGAGGCAAGCGACCTCGACTTTGTGGTGGAATTTAAGACCCTGCCACCAGGCGTCTACGCCAACACGTACTTTGGTCTGCTTGAAGCCCTGCAGCGGCTTTTCAAGAGGCCGGTGGACCTGGTAGTCGAGTCGGCCATCAAGAACCCGTACTTCTTGGAAGCAGTTGAGGCTACAAGGACGCCCCTCTATGAGACTTGAGGCTAAGAAGTACCTCTATGACATCCAACATGCTGTAAACTTGCTTACTGACTTTACGCATGGCAGGACGTTTGCAGATTATGGACGTGACGCCATGCTGCGTTCCGCGGTAGAGCGGCAGTGCGAAATTATCGGAGAGGCAATGAATCGGCTGGTCAAAGTCGACGCGTTGGTGGCGGAACGAATAAGCGATAACCAACGCATCATCGCTTTCCGCAACATCTTGATCCACCAATACACCGACGTGGACGACCGCCTGGTGTGGGACGTAGTTGAAACGAAACTCCCAACTCTCGCCCGAGAAGTTCGCTCCCTCTTAGTAGAAGGGTGTGCTTAATCGTATCGAACTGAACGGGGCCAACGCCTCGTGCTGCATGCGGACTAGTAGCACGGATTCTCTTCCTGCCGTCCCAGCCAGAAGACGTTTTCACCTTCATCTACAGACTGCATTACCCGTGTGTACATGATTGTGCCGTGCCGTGGCGCGGTGACGTTGCCGCACACGTTGCCCCAGAGATCGCGCACGCGGGCGAGCGTTTCGCCACTTGCGACTTCCTGACCGGGTTCGACGAGGACTTCCAGCAGGCCGCTGCACGGGGCGGTTAAATACTCTTGCGTCCACACCTTGGGCGGCAACGCGACCTCCAGCGGCGGCTCGAGCATGCCGAGGTGCCGCAAGCAGCGGATGACACCCGCCTTGTAAAGATCGATCTGCTCTCGCGTGGCCGTGCCGCGGCCGCCCACCTCGCAGCCCACCGCGGGGATGCCTTGTTGATTGGCCCAGGTGGAGAGCGTCCCCGGCGACCAGCGCATCATCCAGTCGTATTCCAGCCCAAAGGCAGCGGCTGCCCGCGCCGAGCGGCGGGCGCAGTCGTCGTGAGCCTCACGAAAGCCGCTTAGCGGCACCAGATCGCCTTCGCGACCGGCGCTGTGTAGGTCCATTACCATGTCAGCGTCACCGACGACCGACGTGGCGAGGCTGTGGGCAATGCGCTCTGTTGCCGAGCCGCCACTCTTGCCGGGGAAGATGCGGTTCAGGTCGAGATCGTCCTCCGGCGCTCTGCGCTGACCGGCAGCAAAGGCGAGCGGATTGGCGCTCGGCACCAGCACGACCGTGCCGCGCAACGCGCTAGGCGCAAGCTCTTGCGCCAGTTCGACCAAGGTGTGCGGTCCCACCAACTCGTCGCCATGCACGCCCGCGACGACAACGACTCTTGGCCTTGGCGTATGGCCGAAGATTCGCGTCAGGGGAATCTTCACGCTTGAACCGTCGGTTAGTAGAAAGCCGACAGTAGCCTGCTGTACGCTCGCTTGCGCGTATCTGTCAATGTCACTAGAGGTGCTATTCATTCTCGCCGTGAACTACACTCAATCCAATGAACGCTGCGGATTCCCTTCCTCTCCGATGTACGTTGCCTGGGACCGGGGTGAAGAGACTTCTCCGCACTGCTACTGCTCATCCCCAAAGCCAACTGGATTCCGACCCCGTATCGAGTACGGGGCAGGCTTTTCGCCGGAATGACGTACTTCTTCCCGGACCTAGATACCTACCGGATCGATCAAGGTAGCCAAGTTTTCGACTACAGCAGAGGAATTCGGGCAGTGTGACAACCCCATAGGTTTGTCAACGCATCGAATTCCTGTTGCTGACTTGTCTTGCAGGCATCCGCTCTATCCCTTCTCTACGCCGCACCAGCCGGCAAGCTGTAGGGCGCAGATCTCAATTGCGCGGTAGAAGTCGGCGAGCGACACATACTCATCCGGGCTATGCGCCTGGGCAATACCGCCGGGGCCGAAGAGGCAGCCGGGCAACTCCGCTTGGGCATACCAGGCGAGGTCGCTGGCAGCGGAAAACCCCTTGATGTCAGGCTGCAGGCCGGTCTGCCGGACACTCTGCGCAAGCAATTCGATGAAGGGATGATCGGGGGCGGTCTCGAAGGCCGGAAACGTCACGTCGCGGAGGCCCCACGTGAGCTTCGGTGGGTGCTCCTTCAGCCACTCGTCGGTCTGGCAGACGGCGTGCACATACGCTTCGAAGTCCGCCTTCACCTGTTCACACGGTTCGTCCGGGTAGTACCAGATGTTGTATTCGATAGCGCAGTAATTCGCCATGGTGCCGGGATTGTTCACCACGTTGAGTTGGCCGTCCTGCCCACCGCCGGGACCGCCAATGAAAATAGCGGGCAGTATGGAGTTGTACCCGGGCGGAAAGAGCGGGTGCGACTTGCGGTTCACCCACTGTCGTTCCAGGTCCTGGATGGCGGTGACAAGCTTCACGCCTTTTTCCACGGCATTGACGCCGGGGCCATTCTCGCCGGGCGCCAGGTTGCGCCAGCGGCTGCCGGCATGGGCCTCGCGGCCCTCGATCTCGATGCGCAGGTGCTCCAGTCCGCCCTCGGTGGGGATGATGGTCAAATCAGTGGGTTCGGCGTCGAGCACGGCGTCGGTGGCCGGAAACTTCGCGATGCAGTCCCGCGTGCCGTTGCCCACCAGCTCCTCGTCGCTCACCACGTGGAACCACACGTCACCCTTCGGACGATACCCGGCGTCCAGCACGGACTTGGCGGCATAGAGCATGCTCACGAGACCGGCCTTCATGTCCGCAGTGCCGCGCCCATAGAGCCTGCCGTCTTCAAGCTCACCCGCCCAGGGGTCACGGGACCACGCCGACGTATCACCGACCGGAACCACGTCGATGTGACCGGTGAAGGTCAGCGATCTGCCGCCGCCGCTGCCGGGCAACCGCGCCGCCAGGGTGGGGTACCCGTGCTGCGTCTCCCACTCGTGGATTTCACACCCGAGCCCGTGCAAGAAATCCGCTACCAGACTGCGGCACTTGCGCGTCTCGGCGAGGAATGCCGGGGTCACGGGACTCAGCACAGCGGTTTCGCACGCGACGAGTACCTTAAGGAACGTGGTGGCCTCGTCCTGTGCTGCGGCTGCCTGACAGACAATGTCTCTTAGCTCTGTAGCGGGCAAATCCTGGGAAGACACGGCTAGCGCTCCTGAATCTGCTAACTAAAGCGTGAGGAATCTGCGCCGTCAATAGCGGAGCACGAGATGGATTTCTACGCGGGTGCGAGGTTCTCAGTTACGGAAGCAGTTTCAGCGCTGCTACGATGAGTCCACCCACCATGACCTGAAGTATCGCAAGTTGGAGAATTAAGTTCGTAAGGCGCCGCTCAATACGCACCTCCAGCGCCTGAAAGTCGGCGCGCAATCCAACTACCGCAACTTCCAGACTGCTTACCCTCTCATCCAAACTATTCAGGTCGGCTTTTGTCGCTTGTGCCAACCTGTCTACGTCGTCTCTCGTCGCTTGTGCCAACCTGTCTACGTCGGCTTTTGTCGCCTGTGTCAACCCGTTTATGTCGGCTTTCGTCACCTGTGCCAACCTGTCTATGTCGTCCTTCGTCGCCAGGTCGCCACGCCCTTCGCCAACGGTTTCAATCAGGGTCTGGGCCTGAGTCTCCGTGAAGCCCACGGCCGTCAGTGCCTTGACCGCCCGGTACGTATCTAGCATCCTTGACCCTCTGTCTAGTGTGACCTGTGCACACTTCTACTATCCACGCCATAAACCCAAAAGTCAATTGCTCTGGGCTAAGACTTCTGCGGCGCAACCGTCACGCGCTGGCCGTCGGAAACGCTGTGGCTGTAGCGGATGGTCGTGTCATCGATTCGGTCAACAACCACCGGTTCATGTTCGTCCGCATCCGTAACCTGTACAGCAACATCCTGCCACTCTTGGGGTACCGCGCAGGTGAACGTCAGGGTGTGCCATTGGATGCGCTCCGGTATGGCTGGTGCTGCCAGGCGGTAGGTGATGGCTGTCGGCGAGCGTTGCTCGTCTGCGACCGTCGTCTCTCGCGCCATGATGAGGTAGTCCACCACCTCCTCCGGCACCGCCAGCCAGACTTCATCGCCGCCGACGCGCGTCACGGCTTCCAAACGGTTGCCGAGCTCGGCGGGTGTCAGTTCACGGTTGGGGATGACGAGTTCGTCCTGCACCGCGTGGGTGTAGTCCACAATCCACCCGCCCGTTTCGCGGGCGCGATAGACGAGCCGGTAGGGATCGTAACTCCGGTTGTAATCATCCAGCTTATGGTAGACCACCGGACGGCAGAGCTGCATGAGGTCCGTATCGGGATAGTTGAGCTGGTCGCGCACGCCAAACATGCTTAGATATCCGGCCTCCTCGGCCAGCGGCCACGCATACTGCAGGCAGTGATCGTTGCCGGGCGCGATGAATGTGGTAACCGGCGTGCCCAGCCGCTCCTCCAGCAGCTTCGCGGAATCCACCACCTCGATCCGCGCGTTCTCCGGCACGGCCATGCTGCCGGGCAGCTTGTTGTGGGTCATGGAGTGGGAGGACACCGACCAGCCATACCGCTGCGCCAGCTTGCACTCAGCCACCGAAACGTGCGTGTAGGTGGCGTCGTAGCCGCTGTTGGGTACGTCGCGGGGTTCGCCCATCTGCCCCACGACTACCGTCAGGTGCCCCGGCGCGCCAAATTGCTCGTGGATCGCGAGCCCGTTGTCCACGGTCGAGGTCACTACTTCGTCGTAGGTAGTGGAGTACACCCAGCGTTTACCGAACTTCCAGCGTGTGATGTTGACCATGTGTGTCTTCTCAATTTGCGTAATTCGTACACTTTGCGGCGATACGAATGCTATGTATTCTGGCGTAGGGGCACGATTTATCGTGCCCCTACGCCGCTCAGTTTGCTTGCACCATGCGTTGCTAAAGGAGCGGCGCAGTAGTCAGCTAGGCCAACGCCTGCTTGGCCGCGTGCAGGTTTGCCAGCCGCATCAGGCCGTAGTTGTACACGTTTACCCGGTCGATGCCGAGCGCGCGCACCTTTGCAATCTGCCCCGCCACGTCCGCCGACGTAATCACCTGCGGCGGAATGAGGCGCAACCCCTCACGGATGGGCACGCGATCATTCACGAGGCGCTGCAAGTCATGTACGGCGCGAGCCAGCACGAGGCCGTCAAGCGAGTACGCTGCGCAGTCAAGCAGTTCGTTGGGGATGTTCTCATCAAGGGCGCGGGCGATGTCCACGCCGTCCAGCGCCTGGATTATGGCGGCCTGCTCCGGCATGCCCACACCCATATTGACGATGGGCACAAAGTCCGACTTCCCGCCCAGCGCCTGTTTGCAGTCCGCCCACAACGACATGACGCTTTCGATGCGCATGCGCAGGTAGCCGTCGAGGGCCGCAAACGTCAGCGCGTGGCCGGCGATGTTGTCGCCTAAGCCGCCAAGGGCCGGCAACTGATCTCCTTCCAGGTAGTCGATGATGTGGTCCCGTGCCCAGTTGCGCACGGCGTCGCCGTCCACGCCTTCGTTTTGGGCACGGCTCAGGCAGTGCGGGCAGAAGCAGAGACCCAACAGGTATTCGGTGAAAGGGTCCAACTCCACGCTCGGAATGCCGTGGTGAACGTCGTGCTCGAACGTGCCGAAGTGGAGAAACTCCAGTTCGACCTGCGCGGGGGCGAGGTTGTCGGCAATGTCACCGACCAGTGCTGAAATATACGCGCGCACGTCGGGATTGCTGGGGCACAAGTAGTGCGGGATGCGGTCGCCCATTGCATTGAGCGTGTTGATGTCGGGATAGATCGTGCCGAGCGCACTGTTGTGCAGGGTAACGGTCCAGGCGTGATACGCCAGGCCGTGCCTCTCCACCGCATCCCGTATGCGACGCATGCCGTCATCTTCCTGCACAAGCGGCGCGACGATGGGCTTGACGGCGCCGTAACGTTTGAGATCGGGTTGAAAGTAGATTGCCGATGAGTTGGCGACAAAGAGCTTGCTTGTTGGGTTATGGGGCCGCAGATGCTTGACGTTGTGGTAGCTATGGCTCAGGGAAACCGCCTGCATACCGCCTTCATTGGCGATGCGCGCCAACGCCGTGTCAATCCCTGCGTCCAGCACGTCCCAGGGATACGTCCAGATTACACCGTACATGGTTGCACCGATTCCTTCCGGCAACGCTCCGCCAAGTCGTTATGAACTCTCCGCGCCACTACCACTATAAATGGTATACTCCCGCCTGGTAAGCGGGTTTGTCGGACACATCACATCCTACCACGCAGGTTTTTTCCAAATAGGCTTTAGAGATGCTATGACGACTCACGACGGTCGAAGCCCTGGGCTGACTGGGGCCTTGGAAGAGCTGCAGGACGACTTGGGAGACCTCGACCAACTCTTCATCCTCCAGGATGAAACCGCTCGCCGGTCCTTGCGGCGCTTGGAGGAGGACGGAGAGGATCTGGCGCGGTTGGCGGCCATCGCTCCAAGGTGGCAAAAGAAGGTGGACGTCTTCAGGACCTTGCGATTGGATGGTTCCGAGAGTTTTCATTCCGATTTCCTCGCCTGGCTGTTGCGCCCTGGAGACAATCACGGCCTCGACGACTATTTCCTCAGGGAGTTTCTTGTCGAAATCGGTGCTGCTCGCGCAGTTCGCTCCAGTGCCCGGATGGGCACGACGGTGCGCCGGGAGCACTACCTCGAACTTGACGGGGGAAACGGCCGGTTGGACATCTGCATTCGCAACGAGCAGGCTAAATTCCTGTGCGCAGTGGAAAACAAAGTATGGGCATCGGAGGGCGAGAATCAACTGGCCTTCTATCGGAAGGCGCTCAAAGAGAATTACCCAGACTACACGATTCTCCTGGTGTTTCTCACGCGGATGGGGGATAGCCCCGAAGACGCAATGGAAAGAGACCATTGGACGACGCTTGACTACTCTCGCATTTCGCAGATTATTCATCGAATCATTGAGGAAAAGGGTGCCTCTGTTCACCAAGACGTTGCCGCCATACTGCGTCAATACGGGATCACATTGAGGAGAAAAATCGTGCCTGAAGTCAGCGATGAGGTTCACAATCTGGCCCGCAAGATCTACCGGAAGCATAAGAAGGCTATCGATCTGATTATCGAACACCGGGACCGGTACGAGCCCAACTACGTGAGCGAGGGATACCACATGGTGGACGAGGCGGTCGGCGCGCACGAAGAATGGGAGAAAGCCAAATGCAATCTTCCATACTATCGTTTTGTCTCTGCAGAATGGAGCAAGTACGAGGTGCTCAAGACTGACACTTGGCCTTTCAGCCTACTGCTCTTTCAAGTTCGCGTCACGAACAACGCGGTGGACCTATTCCTTGTCATTGCCAAGAGAGCCAATGAGGACCTGAGGAGGAGGATATACGATCGTGTCGCGACGAAGCCCTGGGTGTTCAAGGATCCGCTGCCGGAATATTCGGAAGACTACATCGAACTGCCCTTTGGGGTGAGCATACTGGAGAGATCGGACTACGAGCACTGGTGGGACGAGGAGAGGATTCGCCAGACCATTAAGGAGAGACTCGAGGCCTTTGCCCGAGACCAGTTCCCTGAGATCAACAGCATCGTCCTTGATTGCTTGGAGGAGAACCGGAGCGGAATGGCTCAGCCAGAGGTTGGAGAAGAAGCGAACACCTCTGCTTGACGTCAAACAAACGACGCGCACTGCCGACTCAGCAGTGGTCGCAGCCACATGGTTCTCACCAAGCCGGACACCTCGCCCGTGGATTGCTACAGCTACTTGCTGATCCTTGTGCGTATTGACTCCGATGATCGCTTTAGTTCCGGCATGACAGCGGCAAAGAGGCGGGAGGTGAGACCTCCCGCCTCTGTGTGTGCCATCTTCAGTACGACTGCTCATTCTCCTGCGTTGGGAACGAACAGTTTCGCCACCGCTACTCAGGAATGATGATCGCGTTCAGCAGATCGGTAGCCGCGCGGCCGTATTCCTCGGCGGTCATGTTGCCCGTGTTGAACTCTTCGTAGACTGGGCCGATGGCTGCGCGCCATTCGCCCCAGGTCGTGTAGCGCAGCAAGCCCCAACCGGCCGGGCCGCTGTACGCCGACTGGTTGGCGTGGGCAACCGAATCGTAGCCCGTCTCTTCCTTCAGCCGCTCCGCGGGCAGCGTGGAAACCGCCGCCACCGGGCTGATGGTGTGGTTTACGGCCAGCGTGTAGCCCACGCTGTTTTCGCCCGACATCATCCACTTCATCACGTTCCAGGCGTGGTCGACTTTTTCACCGACGCCCATCAGGATGGCCGGATACCAGGCGCGGCCGGACTTATTCGGCGCTTCGCCGGTGTAAGGCAGAGCCGCGCCGATCACCTCGAACTCCACCGCCGGCTTGTAGCCATTGGTAATGTGGAAACCGACCTTGCCGGTCTGCCAGATATGCTGCTCGCCGCTGAGTTCGGCGGACTGGTCCGCGTTGGGAACTACATTATGCTTCTCGCGCAGGTCGTACCAGTACTGCAGCGCGTCGATGAAGACGGGGCTATCCATGTTCCCGCGCTTCTCTTCCTCGTTCCAGCAGAACTCGCCGAAGTAGGTGCCGGTGGCGATGCCGGAAACGTTGAACGCGGAGACGCCGCCCGTGTGCCCGAATTGCTCCTCGCCTTGGGTCATTGCCTGGGCGTAGTCGAGAAACTTATCCATCGTCCAGGAAGCATCTGCCGGGTCAGTAGACGGTGCATCCAGACCAGCCGTGTCGAGCAATTGCTTATTCATGAGCAAGGCATCGCAATTGCCGGACGCCGGCATACCCCACAGCACCCCTTTGTCGAGCCACTGCGTCAACGTGGCAGGCAGGAAGATCTCCGTGGCTACCAGCCCATCGCGCTTGAAGAACTCATCCAACTGCGAGAGCACTTCAGCTTCCGCCAGGTCGAGATACGAGCCCCAACTGCAACGCAAGAAGTCGATGGGCACGCCAGCCGCCGCGGCCACCCTGAGCTTTGTCTCGGCCTCAGCTACGCTGGGCAGATTCTGCAGGTCGATCGTGACATTGGGGGTCTCGGCCTCATAGGTGTCAAAGTACGCGCGCACCTTCTCCGTGGTTGAGGCTGAGTCGCGCGAGAGGTAGATGAGCTGCACCGGCTCCATTTCGGGAGCCATCTCGGCTTTGGCCTCTTCTGCTTTTTCAGCCGGCATCTCTTCCGCCGGCATGGCGCCGGTCTGGGCGCCGCAGGCGGCCAGGAACGCCGCGCCGCCTACCACTGTGGCGGCGCCTAGAAAAGCTCGCCGTGAATAACGCTTAGCCAACATGAGAATTTGCTCCTCTCATAGATGTTGATCTTGAGTATGCGCCAACTAACTAGCCCGCGTGTCTTAAGTGCGCACACTACACATACCTACACAGGATGTTGCCATATAGGTTGCAGTGAAATGCGGCGGGAGTCAAGTGAACAAGATGCGGGATACAATCGCTTCCAGACACGGATGAACTCTAGGCAGCCGCTGTGACTGCCACAGGCCGGCAGGTTCGTTGAGGGAGCGTGCTAGCGCTGATCCAGCGGCACCCAGCGACGGTCGGTGGGACCCGTGTAGACCGAGGAAGGACGTATGAGGCGGTTGTGCGAAAGTTGCTCCAGGCAATGCGCAGACCACCCGCCCACGCGACCCACTGCGAATGTGGGCGTGAAGAGCTCGGCGGACATGCCGACACCGTGCAGCACGAGCGCCGTGTAGTATTCCAGATTTGTCTGCAGGTTGCGGCCCGGTTTGTACTCTTCAAGGAGGCGCAGGGCAGTTTCCTCAACCGCACGGGCCAGGTCGTAGAGCGTGCGGTCGCCGGCCTGTTCGTAGAGCCGTTCCGCCGCTTGCGAGAGCACGTCGGCCCGGGGATCGCGCACTTTGTAAACGCGGTGGCCGAAGCCCATCAAACGCTCGCCGCGTTCCAGGCGTTCGCGGATGTTCGCATCGGCGCGGTCCGCCGTGCCGATTTCAAAGACCATGTCGAGCGCCGGCCCGGGTGCGCCGCCGTGGGCAGGCCCTTTGAGAGCGCCGATGGAACCGGTAATGGCGGAGTAGAGGTCAGACTCCGTAGAGACGATGACGCGACCCGTAAACGTAGAGGCGTTCATGCCGTGGTCCATGGCCGTAACGAGGTAGGTATCCACGGCGCGCACGAAATCGGCGTGCGGCTCGTCGCCCGTTAGCATGTATAGGTAATTGGCGGCGTGACCGAAATCATCCCGGGGCGCGACGACATCCTTGCCTTCTCTCACACGGACGTAATTGGCCACGATAACGGGAAACGCCGCGCAGATCTTTTCCGCACGGCGAAGCTGACCTTCCGGGCTCGTATCATCGGGGTTTGTGTCGCCAAGGGAAAGGGTGGCACAGGCCATACGCAGCGCGTCGATCACCGGAGCATTCCTGGCAGCGGCGGCTTCGAGCACGTGCTGGGTAGTGGGTGGCAGGTGCTGACCGCCTTGGAACCGGGACTTTAGGGCCGCGAGTTCCTGTGCATCCGGGAGTCGGTCATGCCACAAGAGAAACGCGGCCTCTTCGAAGGTCGCGTTGGGAGCAAGCTCCATGAGCGGATGCCCGCCGATGAAAAGTTCACCGGCGAGACCGTCAACAAAGCTCAACCGGGTCTCTGCCGCAGCAACACCTTCCAGGCCGGGAATTACTTTTGTAGCCATGACGAGGCCGCTCTCCCTTCACTTTGATGGGTGACGTTACCGCCACCCGCAAATGCGCTCCAATTCCGGCAACCGGAAGCACTATCGCCGGCGAGTCTATGCACGCCCGCGCTCCGGCTGGAATGGAGGCCCCCCATTGCTGGTCTTCGTAACCTTGCGGATAAGACGCGGACATCCTTCCTTAGTATAGCAAGGTGAGGGGGAAACTTCCGCCTACTGCGAACTCTCTGAATCGGGTTCGCTCTCTTGCGCAGTTTCGGTATTCTTGATCGCGAATGTTACCGTCTGCGATCGTATCTTGCCTGCAGAGTCCTGCGCAGTCAGACGTACCATATAGACACCGTCGGGGTTCTGGATTGTGTCCCACCCCGCCAGCACTTCATTGGCTTTCGGCTCCGTAGAGTACGTAATCCGCACCCACAGGTCCGGATTTTCCTTGCCGGCATAGGATACTTCGTAAGACTGAAAGCCGGGGAAGAACGCATTGCCGCGAATCCGCAAGAGACTGCGCACAACGTCACCATCACGCGGATAGAGGATGATCACGGGATCGTCCGGCGGTATAGAGTATTCCTCCGTAGGCGCAGTAGCCACTGCCTCCGCTCTTGCCCATTCGTTTGCCTCTTCCGGTACCACCATGAAGACTCTGACTTCCGTCTGTGATGCCGGTACATTCGGGCCGGCGCGCAAGCCGGATTCCTTGTGTATTCGGAATGGAATGAAGATGTTATCCACGAGGCGCGGCGTATTCTCATCGAGGAAGATTTCACTGTGGGTCTGGCCGCAGTAGGGCGTAGGGAGCAGACCGGTCTGGGTGCAAACTTCCACTTCCACCATGCCTCGGGGTTTGGTGAAGTCCACCACACGTGTATCCGCAAGCGCGGCTTCCATGAATGCGTTCCAAATCGGCGTTGCGCCGCGCATCCCAGTGAGATTCCACGTTGGTGAACCGTCGGAATTCCCCACCCAAACACCAGTAACGAGCTGAGGGGTGTATCCAATCGTCCAGCCGTCACGGTTGTCATCGGTGGTCCCCGTCTTTGCCGCGGCGGGACGGGAGAGCTCGAGCGGCGTATATGGCCCAAACTCGGCTGCACGGGTCTTGCTGTCGGAGAGGATATTGGTGATCTGGTAGGCAATGCGGGGATCGAATACTTCCTGCACGTCCGGCAGTTCATAGCGCTCCAACACATTGCCCTGGGTATCTTCCACGCGGAGAATCGCAGAAACCGGAATGTAGCTGCCGCCGCGCGCCAGCACCGAGTAGGCGTTTGTCAACTCCAGCAGCTTTACTTCACCCCCGCCGAGCACAATGCTGGGGCCGAAGCGGCTGCGGTTGTCGAAGGTGGTCATTCCCAAGCTTTGCATGGTATCGATGGCCGTTTCCAAACCGAGAAAGAGACCCATGCGCACTGCGGCAACATTGAAGGAGTTGGCAAGGGCGTGCCGCACGGTGACGGGGCCTTTGAACCTGCCGCTGAAGTTGCGGGGCGCATAGTTGGGTTCGTTGGGAATCTCCAGCGAAAGCGGCACGTCCCAGATCGTCGTGGCCGGCGTCCAGCCCTTCTCGAATGCGGCCGCGTAGAAGAGCGGCTTGAGGGCGGAGCCAGGCTGACGCGGCGCCAACGCGACGTTCACCTGACCGTCGATGTCTTCATCATGAAAGTCCAGGCTACCGACCAGGGTGAGTATCTCACCGCTCTTCGGTCTGATTGACACGACGGCGGCATTGGAGACGTTGAACCCTTCCAGTGACGCGATGTGTTCTCGCGCGACTTCCTCGGCGATGTTTTGCAGATTGAGATCAAGCGTTGTGTATACGTGCAGCCCCCCCTGGCGCACGCGCTCAGCCCCGTAAAGTTCCGCCAGTTGATCGCGGACGAATTGCACAAAGTGCGGCGCCAGTACCGCGCCTTCCGCTGCTTCGCTCTCTGCGTCTTCTCCATCTTCGGCCGCTACCGGGGCTTGCTGCAGTCGTTTGTACGCCAGTGGCTGCGCCAGCGCTTCCTCCATCTCAGCTTGTGTAATGTAGCCGGCCACCACCATCTGTGCGAGCACATATTGCTGCCGGGCTTTTGCTCGATCCGAATTGACGTAAGGGTTGTCGTTCGAGGGCGACTGGGTTAGCCCGGCAAGCACCGCTGCTTCGGCAAGCGAGAGGTCCATTGCCTTCTTGCCAAAGAACACGTTGGCCGCCGCCTCGATCCCATAGGCCTGGCTGCCGTAGTACACCTTGTTAAGGTAGAAGGTGAGGATGGACTCTCTGCTGAACTGCTCGGTCAGGCGAGCGGCGAGATTGATCTCTCTCAGTTTGCGTTCATAGGTCTGCTCAGGCGTGAGACAGATATTCTTGACGAGTTGCTGCGTGATTGTGCTGGCGCCGGAAACGACCTCGCCGGCTTGCTGATTCTGGACGAAAGCACGGGTAATGGCCCGCATGTCGTAGCCGGGGTGCGAATAGAAGAAGCGGTCTTCGGAAGCCACCGTCGCTTGCTTGACGACGAGCGGAATCTCATCATTGGTAAGGACGATGCGCAGGCCTTCGTCGGGATCGGTTATGGTTGCGAGCAAGACGCCATGACGGTCGTAGATGAAGGTAGCTGCCGGTAGTGCCTGAGTCCGGATGTTGTCGAGACACGCGGCGTAGTCGGCGTCAGTTACGAGGTCGTTTCCGGGAGCAATCTGCGCTCCGCAAGCGGTCAGAAGGACGCCTGCACATAGGACGAGAACCATTTGCGCTCTACGCCGCAGGCCTTGATATACGCAGCGTATTGCAGCGCCTTGTCGGATTATCCCCAGCATGTAACCGCATTCACCTGGAGGGAGGAGCGCGGCAGATCAATCCCTTCGTCGCGGCACAACCCTCATTTGAGCTTCATTGTGTCAATCATACATTAGACAAGCTGGAATGACTCAGTTTGCCGGCAGAGTACACAATTCTTACCCAGAAAGTCCGGTGGAGCGCTCGCCAAATGTCCTGCACGTGTCGACCGCATGTGCCTGAACCACCCAATTGGATAGAGCTAAGAGGAGACGGAGCGGGGTAGATTCTGACTTGGGCCGTGAAGAAACGGGAGGCATCGCGCGCACCTACACCCAAAGCGCTCCCAACTATGTCATTCTGAGGAGTACAGCGACGAAGAATCTAGAGTGCCGGGATTTTAGATTCCTCGCTGCGCTCGGAATGACATGAAATGCAGTCCGCAAAGCTATCAAATCCATATCTACTAATTGAGATACCGAAAAGGGGGTGCATTTTGCGTAAGAGAGTAGTATGGTGAAATTGAGCAGAGGCGATTCGGTTAGCAACTGCCGGTAGAAGCGAATGGTGCGATGGGACTGGGAAAAGTGGTCGAGCGCAAAGGCAGTGACAGCACGCGTCGGGAGGTACTGCGTCAGTTCTTGGGAGCTGCCGCCGCCGTGCCATTGGTGGGGCTTCCCGCAGCGCCGTTTGCTTCTGAATTGAGCGATAGCGGCCCTGATTTGGGCTTGAACCGGGGGCAGCAGGCGGTGCCCACGGAAAACCCTGTGGCTGCTCCAGCAGCCGAGCCGGTATACTGGCAGCCCCCTTATCGAAACGAACCGGCCATACCGGAAAATTCAGTCGTCTTGCCGATCCTCATGTACCACCGGGCGACGGTGTCGCATGTCTTTGAGGCACAACTGGTCGGCATGCTCGCTGCCGGGTACCGGCCGCTCTCTCTTCACAGTGCGCTGAAGGGACTTATGGGCGAGGCAGAGCTTCCCGATATGCCGATCGTGCTCACGTTCGACGATGGCTGGAGAATCCAGTACGACGTGGTGTTTCCCGTGCTCAAGCAGTACAAGGTTCCGGCAACCTTTTTCGTGATGCCGGGATTTCATGAGCGCCAAGATGGGTATATGGACTGGGATCAGCTCACCGACATTGCGGACTTTGGCATGGAAGTGGAATCGCACACCCTCAATCACGCAGACTTGCCCCGTCTTGCGGTGAAAGACTGGGGCGCGGTGCTGGCGGAAGTCGTGATTTCGAAGCAGCTCTTGGAGGAACGGGTTGGAGGGACCCCGCGCTACTTCGACTATCCGCTTGGCTACCAAAACGAGCAGATCCGGCAGGTAGTGCAGGCTGCGGGATACGAGGCCGCGGTCATTATCGGACCCGGCGTGCACCAGTCGGTCGACGCGTTGTACACGCTGCGCCGCATCCGCGTGGAGGCCTGGGACCCGTGGTGGAGCGTAGCGCGCAAGCTTAACTGGTATGGCGCGGGAACGAGCAGCTCACCTTAGGAGACTGCTCGTCTATGCAGCCCGTTGTGCAGAGGTTTCTCCTTCTATTGAGGGAAGACTCTTGCGCAGCCCGCACGGGCAGACGTGAGAACATCCTTCTCCCAATTGTGACCTGTGCGTAACCCCGGGCCGGAGGCAAAAGATCTACTCCCTCTCCCTGGGAGACCCCCCGTATCATGTCGATACAGCGTATCGAGTACGGGGCAGGTTTGGCGTAAATTCGGCCGGAGGCACAAGATCTACACCCTCTCCCTGGGGGGACCTTTGCGTAACTCACCTGTAGGCGAGAAAACCTCCCTCTCCTCGGGGAGAGGGTCGGGGTGAGGGGGTCTTTATGTTGCAGTGGCCCCTTGCGCTGGTGCAGTGTCAAGTTGTAGCCGAGCAATTATCGGTATGCTATGGAGAGAATTCAGGAGATTCACCCTCACCCCCGTATCGAGAACGGGGCAGGCTCTAGCCCTCTCCCGTCGAGGGAGAGG
>JAPOQA010000049.1 GCA_026710945.1 Chloroflexota bacterium | reverse complement strand
TGGTGGAAAACGCCTTCCGCCATCTCAAAGAATGGCGGGCAGTAGCCACCCGCTATGCCAAAACGTCGGCCTCTTACCTGGCTGCCTGCCAGATCAGAGCCCTGGCGCTCTGGATAAAACTACTTTGACGACACGCCCTAGAAGAGAGTTTGCGGAGCGCGTGAAGGTATGCTCAGATTTTCGCGCATTGCCGCGTAGGATGCCGAACGGTTGGACTCGGCTCTTCTGACTTCGTAGTGCGCCAAAGAGTCTCTTACCCCACTTGTGATGTGGGGGCTGGTTCCACGCCTTTTGACGCCAACAGAGAATGCTGCTCCAGGCAAGGCGCCAAAAACTTCGTTTCAGCGGGATCGCAAATACCGTGCGAGAGGCAACCTGGCCCTCCCCCCTAGACTCCGGCTTTCGCCGGAGTGACGGAATAGCCTGAACTTGCGGGCTAAGAGGCAGCCGGTTGGGCGCCTTTGGCTACGTTTGCAAGTTCGGCAAAAGCCGCGCTGTCTCGCACGGCCAGGTCCGCCAGCATTTTGCGGTCCAGGTTGACGTTGGCTTCACTCAGGCCGTGCATGAAGGCGCTGTAGGAGAGGCCGTGTTGGCGTGCGGCGGCGTTGATGCGCACGATCCAGAGGCGGCGCATTTCGCGCTTGCGGGTGCGGCGGTGGCGGTAGGCAAAGGCCATGCCGCGCATCACTGCTTCATTTGCCGTCTTGAACAGGCGGTGGCGGCCGCCCCAGTAGCCTGAGGCGCGCTTCAGTACTTTCTTATGGCGCTTGTGTGAGGTGACGCCGCGTTTTACTCGAGGCATAGTCTCTCTACTCTTTGGTGTTTGCTATGTTTCTTCTACAGGTTCAACCTAGTCGACTTGATGGGTCCCCCTCACCCTAGCCCTCTCCCCAGGGAGAGGGAACCAGAGGAGCGCTGGATTGGTGTAATCGACTTAGTGCGCCATACATCAATATCCTGTGCTACCGTCGCTCTTACTCAGCAAAGCAGCCAAATTGGACTACTTGCCCTTGATGGGGTTTAGCGTGAACGGCGGGGGACAAGCCCCCGCGCTACGGCCCGGCATCCGTCATTCCCACGAAAGTTCGCCCCACGCACGGGGGCGCGAAATCCATCTCTTCCTTATCCTTGCCCCTGAAGTTTGTTACCTATCTTTCCGCAATTTGGCGGGGGACAAGCCCCCGCGCTACTCTCATTCGTTGCTTTGCGTCTCGCTTCAGGTGTATTCTCCCGCCTTTTCATCCTTCGACCCTTCGACCGGCTCAGGGCAGGCTCAGGACGAACGGCGGCGACTGGCACTTACTTAATGCCGGCTCCGGGAAGGAGTTGCTTGACGCGTTTTGTCTCGCCATCGGGCGCTTCGAAATACTGCGTCGTCATGCGCAGCGTACGCGGCTTCTTCTTGCGGCGCAGGTGGTTCATGCTCCCTTTCGGTCGCATCAGCTTGCCGGTGCCGCTGACCTTGAACCGCTTGCGCGTACTTTTGTGCGTCTTCATCTTAGGCACGAATCTACCGCCTCTCTTCTCTGAGGAATCGAATGCTATGGTATCATACACGGAGTAGTGGGCACAACTGCCTGTCGCCCCAAGCGCGCTCTGCGCTTTACCTCGGTCGTCATTCACACGCTGCTTTGGGAGAGAGTCCGTGCCTCCGTTTCAAATGGTCACAGAGCTTGAGCCGCGGGGCGATCAGCCGGCAGCCATCGACCAACTGGTCAGTGGTTGCCATGCTGAATATCCCTTTCAAACCCTCCTTGGCGTCACCGGTTCCGGCAAGACCCTCACCATGGCGCAGGTCATTCAAGCCATTCAGAGACCCGCCTTGGTACTAGCGCCCAATAAGACCCTGGCCGCGCAGCTCTTCTCCGAGTTTCGCGATTTCTTTCCGGAAAACGCGGTCGAATACTTCGTCTCCTACTACGATTACTACCAACCTGAGGCGTACCTTCCCCGCACGGATACCTATATCGAGAAAGATTCCGACGTAAACGAAGAGGTAGAAAAACTCCGCCTCTCGGCCACGCGGTCTTTGCTGGAGCGGCCGGACGTCATCATCGTCGCCAGTGTATCCTGCATCTACGGCATGGGCTCGCCCCACGACTACGGCCAGGTGGTAGTCCCGCTAAACGTGGGTGAACAGTACCGCCGCCAGAACGTGTTACGGCGCTTGAACGACATCCAGTACGAGCGCAATAACGTGGACTTCAAGCGCGGCACGTACCGCGTGAAGGGCGACGTGCTCGACATCTTTCCCGCCTATGGCGACACGGCGATACGCATAGACTTCTTTGGCGACGAGGTGGACCGCATCATCGAGATCGATCCCCTCACCGGCGAAATCCTCGACCAGCGGCAGGCCATCAACATCTATCCGGCGAGCCACTTCGTGACGCCGGTGGAGCGCATCGAGTCCGCCGTCAAGAACATCGAGGCGGAGCTCGACGAACGCATTGCCGAGCTCGAGCGCGAAGGCAAGCTGCTTGAGACGCAGCGCCTGCTGCAGCGCACCCACTTTGACCTAGAGATGTTGCGCGAGACCGGCCATTGCAAGGGCATTGAGAACTACAGCCGCCATCTGGACGGCCGCAATGCCGGCGATCCGTCGTGGACGCTGCTGGACTATTTTCCGAAAGACTTCCTGATGTTCATCGATGAGTCCCACGTGGCTGTGCCGCAACTGCGCGGCATGTACGCCGGAGACCGCTCCCGCAAGCAGGTGCTGGTGGACTACGGCTTCCGCCTGCCGAGCGCGCTGGACAACCGGCCGCTCATGTTCCAGGAGCTGGAGCAGCGGCTCAACCAGGTAGTCTTCGTGTCCGCGACGCCCAGCATGTATGAGCGCGAACGCAGCAGCCAGGTGGTGGAGCAGATCATTCGACCGACCGGCCTGGTAGACCCCTCCATCGAGATCCAGCCCACCGCCGGACAGATAGACCATCTCGTCAGCCAAATCCGCCAGCGGGTGGAGCAGCACGAGCGCGTATTGGTTACGACACTCACCAAGCGCATGGCCGAGCAGCTCGCCGAATACCTGAACGAGATCGGCATCAAGGTGCACTACCTCCACTCGGAAATCGATACTCTCGAACGAGTTGAGATTCTGCGCGACTTGCGGCTAGGGGTCTACGACGTGGTGGTGGGCATCAACCTGCTGCGGGAGGGTCTGGACCTGCCGGAAGTGTCGCTGGTGGCGATCCTCGATGCGGATAAAGAAGGCTACCTGCGCAGCGAGACCTCGCTGGTGCAGACCATCGGTCGCGCCGCACGGCACGTCCACGGCCACGTGGTCCTCTACGCCGACAACGTCACCGATTCTATGCGCCGCGCCATCGACGAGACCTACCGCCGTCGCGAAAAGCAAGTCGCCTTCAACGATCAGCACGGCATCCAGCCGGAGAGCGTGCACAAGGCGATCCGCGACATTACCGATACCATTCGCGCCGTGGCGGAAGAGGAATCCAGCTACCAGGCCGAGCACAAACCGCTCTCGGCCAAGGAGTCGGCCAAGCTCATCAAGGAGCTTGAAAAGCAGATGCGCAAAGCGGCGAAAGACCTGGACTTCGAGCGCGCCGCGCTCCTCCGCGACCAAATCCGCGAGATCCGCGCCGGCCAGCAGGAAGCAGTGATCGTCGAATAGGGCGGCCCGGGTTTGGGTGACTTGCGTCGTATGTAAGTGTCATTCCGAGCGCAGCGAGGAATCTAGGATCCCTGCTCAACACACTTTCACGGTCTCAGCACTCTAGATTCCGCGCTACGAGCGACACTCCGCTACGCTCCGTTCGGAATGACATGTATTCAGGCAAGCACAGAGCCTTGCTCCCATGTTTCTTCTACCAAATCTGTCAAAGAATTACCTGACATTTACAATTCCGAGCGCAGCGAGGAATCTAGAGATGCTGATTTTGCGGGAGTGTGCCTTAGATTCTGCGCTCTTAGCGACACTCCGCTGCGTTCAGTTCGGAATGACATGTGAATGCAAGTGTAGAATACATACTCCTGTCAGCCCAAGAGTGGGAGAGGGTTGACCTGCTAACTCAAAAGGATGGTTACTACTAATCGTCCCTACCCGCGCCGCTGTTGAGCGCCAGCAACTCGGTGAGAAAGTCTTCATCCGAAATGTCCGCCGGCCAACCGTATGCGGCAGCCACGGCGGCGTCAAGGGCTGCGTGTGCGTCGGCGAGCCATTGCGGGCGGGCGTTGTAGAGGTTCGTGAGCGTGCGCTGCTTGAGTTCCTGCGCTGCCGCCTCGTCGCGAGGAACGGGCCGCTTTGGATAGCCGGGGACCGGCTCGTCGACCCACTCGACCCACTCCGGCGGGTTAAGCCAACGGTCGCGCCGACTCACGAGGCACCGGGCGGCGTCCGCAATGGCGAGCGCACGCGGGTCGGAGGCGTACTCAGCCGCGGGCACGTCCGGCGTCAGGCCGGGCGGGAACGGGAACGTCGCGAAGGTGGTACTCGGCGTGTAGCGAGGGTCGTTGCCCTTGCCAAGCCACGTGCAGAGCCGGAGCGACCAGACCTCATGAAACCGGCTATGCAGGATCCCAAACGTCGTGTCGTCGTCGCGGGCGATGACGATCAACTGATGATCGGGACAGATGCGCGATTCACACCATACGAATAGCCTGTGCTTGGCGACGGTCGGAGTCGCAATATATCGCGACAGGCCGTCGAGCGCTGCCCACATTGCAGGCCGAGGGTTCCAATGCCGGAACCAGAACTCACGGCTCAACTTCTCACGATTTCGTTGCCGAATCGGTCTGACATGCTCGAGAGCGTAGGTGAAAGGCGCTTCGTAAAGCGCGACTTCGGCCTCGCCCATTTCGTCGCCAAAGTCGATGATCCACTTGCCTGCCGGCCGGCGGGTCAGGTCCATCCCGTTTACCCACGGCTTCAGAACGTCAGCGTTCGTTCGGCTGTTCGGGTTCGCCGGCAGACGGAGCCACTCACGCGCCAGGTCACCGGGGATATCAAACGGCCCACGCTTGATATCGCCCTGGAAAGCCGCGCCTGAGTTCGTTCCCAATGGGGCGGCCTGCGTCAAATCGAGCGAGCCGCCCGTCAAGTCAGCGTTGATTCGGGGCGTGTCTTCCCCATTGAGGCGGACAGCCAAACCATCGTCGCTGCTAGCGAAACATATCAGCGAGACCCTGACAGCGGCGCCATCCACGACCCACGGCTCGTCCGACCACGCTTCAAAGATGGCACCCTGTTCGAGAATGCGGTCCAGTACAAGCCGGTTTGTGCCGCCGCGGATGGAATTTGTAGCCACGAGGCCGACGCGTTTCAGCCGACCCTCAGCGACGAGCCGTCCGGCTTTGGCGAACCAGTAGCACACCAGATCCGGTCTACCGCCTACCCAATCGGCGTACACCGCGGGCAGCGCGTCGGCTACGGCGTCCCCTAGCTCCCGGCGCATTCGCCGATTTCCCAGGAACGGCGGATTGCCGATTACCACGTCCGCTTTCGGCCAATCCGGTTCGGTGTTGTCCGGTGTCAGGATCGCGTCACGGCACTCGATGGTGTCGAGCGGCTTCAGAATCGGATCGCGCGCTTCCGAAAAGCCGTTGCGCCGCATCCACTGAATCTCGCCGATCCAAACCGATACACGCGCCAACTCCGCCGCGTATGGGTTGATCTCGATGCCCTTGACGTTGGCCGGGCCGATCCCAGGGAACGCCCGCTGGAAGCCGAACGCCTCCGCTTCGACTTGCACCCGGTGCTCCAGGTCCTTGAGCGCCTGCAAGGCCAGATAGAGGAAGTTGCCGGAGCCGCATGCCGGGTCGAGCACCGTGAACGCCCGCAGCCGGTCGAGGAACGTCCGGTACCGCCGTTCGGCTGCGTTCCGGCGGTTCGTGCGAGTGGAGGGAGACTTGGCGGCATCCCCACGTTCCAACTCAGTTGTGATCTTGGCCTTCTCCACGGACCATTCGTCAAGCCACGGGCGGTTCACCACCGGCTCGACGATCAGCATGATCTTGTCGCGGTCGGTGTAGTGCGCGCCAAGCTGGGCGCGCTTGCTGGGGTCCAGCCCGCGCTCAAAGAGCGTGCCGAGGATCGACGGGTCGACCTCGGACCAATCAAGGCGCGCCGCCGCCAGCACGGTGTCAATGTCGGACTTTTCCAGAGGCAACGCCGTGTCGTCGTCGAACAGCCCCCCGTTGAACCATTCAACCGTCTCGAAGCCGACGCGTCCGCCGGAGGCCATCACCCGGAAGAGATCGCCGGCAAGGTCGGCAAAGTCCCCCGGGGTGAGTCGCGCCTGTTCCAGCATCCGCGTGAACATCTGGCCAGGCAGCAGGCCCACGTCGTCAGCGAACATACAGAAGACGAGGCGGTTTACGAAGTGCGCAACTGCGCGCGGGTCGTGTCCGCGCTCCCGTAGCGCCTGCGCGACCGCCGCGAAGGACTGCGCCGCCTTTTCGGTGAGCGCTTGCCGCGTCTCCCCCGGCCGCAGCCGCTCCGGGTCCGAGAACACCCACTTGAGCTTGTCGCGTGTCGCGGCGTCAGCCAGGTCGTCCAGGCCGAACTCGTAAGTTCTGCTGACGCTGTTCGTCCAGTTGGTGCGGATGCGGAACCGCAGCATATCGCAGACGATCAGCAGCGGGGGGTTTTCCAGCGCCAGCGAGTACTGACGGAGCTGGTCGAATGCCGCGTCGAGGTTCTTATGTTTGCCCTTGTACTCCCAGGCGAAGTGATGGCGCTTCCAGACATCGGCCCAGCCGTCCTTGCCGGAGTCCTTGCGAGCTCCCCGCTCGAAGCAGTACGTCTCGCCGGTCGGGTCGACGTCAGCGGGTTTGGGTTCGCCCAGCAACTCGCAGAGGTCGAGGAAATGTTGCTGCGACGCTGAGCGCTCCGTCAGCGTGGAGGCTCGCCACTTATCGATGAACTCGTACGGTGTCATGCGCGCGCTCCAGGCAGCGGCCAACGGCGTTCTAAGATCCACGCTTGGGCGGTTTCGTCGTACGGGAATCGGCGGGACTGCTCGGCCACGTCGATGCAGGTACGGTTGGACTTGCCGGAAGCGTTGCGGGACGTGTCATATGCTCCTGGATTTGAAGGATAACACAGCAAAGTGCCGAAAGTGAGTCGAGCACTTTTCGGCTGTCTCATTGAGGGAGAGTGTAGAGGCACGACGTGTCGTGCCCTTATGTTTTGCCGGACACGGAGGCAGGGGACGTCTAAGAGCAGACGATGCCACAGGCGGCGGGGCAAGCAACTAGCTGCGCTCAATACAGTATCATCAAGAGACCAATACGACGTTTTGCGCGATAGGCACGTGAGAGGGCAAGCACTATGAGCAAGAAAGTTTTCGACGCGGAGGACATCGCGGCGGTGACGCGGGTGCTGGAATCCGGGGTGCTCAGCGCCGGGTCGGAGGCGGCGGCGCTGGAAGAGGAGTTTGCGGCGGCGCTGGGGGCGAACCATGCGATTTCCTGCAATTCCGCCATGGGCGGGCTGCATGCGGCGCTCTGGGCGGTGGGTGTCGGCGCCGGTGATGAGATGGTGTGCGATCCGCTGGTGCTCTTCGGCGGTCTGGCGGTGCTCTATACGGGGGCCATGCCCGTGTACGCGGACGTTGACGAGTCCACCCACAACATGGACCCCACCTCGCTGGCAGAGCGCATCACGCCGCGCACCAAGGCTATCATCGTTACCCACCACTGGGGCGAACCCGCGGACATGTCAGGCATTCTGGCGGTCGCGGAGGCGCACAGGCTACCTGTGATCGAAGACTGCGCCCACGTGCTGTTCGGCGAGTTTCAGGGGCGCAATGCGGGGACGCTCGGCTCTGTGGGCGTCTTCAGCTTCCAGTCGTCGAAGCACCTGAGCACCGGCGACGGCGGTATTGCGGTCACGAATGATGCGTATCTTGCCGAGCAAGTACGCGCCATTATTACGTTTGGCGCGGCGCCGACGCGGCTGGCGCACAATTTCCGCATGACCGAAATGACCGCCGCCGTGGCACGGGTGCAGTTGCGCCGCGCGCGTGACTACGTGGCGGAAGACCGCGCCAGCGCCCAGCTCTATGCGGAGGCAGCGGAAGGCTGCCCGTGGCTTAAGCCCCAAGCAGCCAGCCCAGATAGCGTCCATGCCTACCATCTTTGGGTGGCGGCGTTTGCGCCGCATTCGGGCGGACCCTCACTGGAGGCATTTAGGGAGGCATGTGCTGCGGAAGAAGCCGCGTTCAGCTTCGGCTACGTCGGCGTGCCGGCGTACCTGCATCCCGTTTTCAGTTTGGGCGGCGCGTACGGCGTAAGCCGCGACCCGCAGTCGCAGCCGCTGCCGTACCGGCGGGGTTGGTGTCCGGTGGCGGAGTCCCTGATGCCGCGTCTTATGATTACGGGCATCAGCGCCCGCGAACAAGACTTCCACCGCCGCAATGCTGATGCGCTGCAGAGGGCGGTGCGGCGGCTGTCCTAGGCGCGAACCGCCGCATGTGCTACGAGCAGTTCTGACAACAAGAGTGACGGAGTCCCTTTCAAGGGAACGACGGGCATCCCGCTGGAATGATGAAAGTGTGGGGCAATTCTCTGGCTGCTGCAGGCGGTCAGAACGGAGCCGACGGGATATACTAGAGACGGATGGATTGCAGGTCAGGCTGGCGAATCTTGGCTGGTTGAGGGTCTGTTGTCCGCGGACTGCGGATATGGGCAAATGCCAAGTCTATGTTCCAGCGTGGCCTGCACGGGGAAGAGCGTTAGTCCGCGTGCTCTCAAGGGCGATGATCGCGGATAGTGCACAACAGAAAGGATTGATGCGCAATGCCTACGTTCATGTCACAGTTTTCCTATGACATAGAGACCTGGAAGCAACTGGCCAATAGTCCGGAGGACCGGAGGGACGCCATCGAGCCGCTGCTGGAGAGCCTCGGCGGCCGTCTGATCGGCGTGTGGTATGCCTTTGGCGACTACGATGGGGTCGTGATCTTCGAGGCCCCGGACGGCATGACCGCCGCGGCCGCAGTGATTGCCGCCATTTCGCCGGGTCACGTCAAGACAGTTAAGACGACGCCGCTGCTTACCGTGGATGAAATGCAAGCTGCGCTCGGCAAGACGAAGTTCGCGGCCGAAAGCACATCGTACGACCGGCCCGGCGGGTCGGGCTAGCCGCTGAGCGGCGAGGCGGTGCGGTAGCAGTAGTAAGCGCTTGCCTAAGCTAATGCTTGCTATTTGACGCCGAGCGGGGAAGCGGGGGATAAACCCCCGCGCTACGGCCTGTTAACGAGGCTGCGCTTCCCGGTGCACGAGCACGCGGACGAGAGTCCGAAAGTGCGGACTATAGGTCCGATGAACCGAGTCCAAGCGTTTAGGCGGTACAGAACCAGAAGAGGATAAGGCATGTTGGACATTCCGCGCATTCGAGAGGACTTTCCGGCGCTGCAACACGGCATCTACCTGCACACGGCCGGCATTGGGATGAACGCCCGTCCGGTGCTGGATGAAGTGACCGACCGCTGGCAGTTCTTTTTTGAGCAAGGCCCGTGGTTCCAGAGCCGCCGCGACGAGCGCTTTCTGCACAAGCAACGCACCCGGGAGGCGCTGGCGCGGTTATTTCACGTGCCTGCCGATACGATCTCGATGGTGAACAACGTCTCCAACAGCATCAGCATGGTGGTCTCGGGTTTGCCGCTGACGCCGGGCGACGAGATCATTACGAGCAATGAGGAGGACGACGCCCTTTGGCTGCCGCTCTATAACATCGGCCGCAAACGGTACGGCGCGGTGATCCACCACATGCCGGTTGGCGCGACACCGGAAGAGAATCTCGCCAATTTCACGGCGTTGCTCTCCCCGCGTACCAAGCTCGTGGCGTTGAGCCACGTGACGCAGGACCGCGGCACGGAACTGCCCGTGGCTGAGATGTGCCGCCTGGCCCGCGAGCGCGGCGCGTTCGTCTACCTTGACGGCGGACAGGCTGTCGGCCAACTCGACGTAGATATTGCCGCCATCGATCCTGACTTCTACGCGGTGCTCGGCTACAAATGGATGCTCGGTCCCTATGGGACCGGCTGCTTCTACGTGGCCGAACGCATGCGCGACGTGCTGCAGATTTCGTGGTCCGGCAGCCACGTGGCCAAGCACATAGATTTCGAGACCGGCGCGGTCGACTGGCAACCCTATCCAGGACGGTTGGAATGGGGTTCGGTGAACTTTCCCACCATGGCGGGGCTGGGCGTCGCCGCGGAGTACTTAGAAGGACACGGGATAGAAGCTATCGAAGGGCGCAGCAAGCACCTCTCGCGCTGGCTGCGCGGCGAACTGCTCAAGCACCCGAAAGTGGTCTGCTACGACCCGGAGCACCCGGATGCGCACACAGGCATCGTGGCGTACGGCGTCGATGGTGTATCCGGCGCTGATCTCGCTGCCTATCTGCATGAAAATGAGGTCTGGTGCCGCGCGCTGATGCACGACGACATGCAGGGCGTGCGCCTGTGCACAGCTTTCATCAACAGCGAAGAAGAGATCGAACGCGCCATCGCCATCATGGCCGCCATGCCGCGGTAAGCGGGGCCGAAGGTTTGCTGGCCGGGAGCGTTGCGCTCTGCTTCACGAATTGAGATTCCTCACCCGCTGGAGAACTTTTCGTAACTCCTCATGCAGAAGCGAGAGTTTGCTTGCAATTCCCCGGACAGTTGTGGGGTAGCCCTGCACGTTTCTCCAGCGGGAAGCGAGGACTCGTTGCGCTACGCCATGCAGCTCTTCAAGTAGGCTGCCGTGGCCGGCAAGGACTCTTCCGGATCGCCGGTAATGCCGCACTCCAGCGCCATGAAGCCGTCGAAGCCGATCTCCTGCAGGGCGGCAAAGCCGGAATTGAACTCCGTGTGGCCTGTGCCGGGTTGGGTGCGGTTGCTATCGGCGAGATGGACGTGTTTCACGTATTGCGCCGCATCGCGGATGCTGGCCGCAATGTCCGCTTCCTCGATGCTCATGTGGAAGAAGTCGGCCATGATATTGACGTTGGGATGGTCCGCCGCCGCACAGAGGGCAGCGCCGTCGGCGAGCGTATTGGCCAGGTGCGTTTCATAGCGATTGAGCGGCTCCACGAGGATATTCGTACCCTCCCGCGCGGCGCTCTCACCCGCCTCGCGCAGCAACTCAACGTAGAGATTGCGCTCCAGGTCCGCGCCGGACTGATAGGGTGAAAGATCTGGGAAGATTGGATCGCGCCCCCGCACCGGCACCGCGATGACGCCCACGAGACCCAGTTCACCGGCCAGCGCCAGCAACCCGCGGAAACGCTCCATGCGCGCGGCGCGGTCGTCCTTGGTCACGCCCAGCAGATCGTGTTCCGAGCCGGTGCAGACCGTGCTGGCCTGCACGCTGCTGTTGCTGAGCGCCTGCTTGACCTCCGACAGCCGCTCCGCCAACCGGCCGTGCATCAACTCCACGCCTGCAAAGCCGAAGCGCTCCAAGTTGTCGATCTTCTCCTGGAACGTCTCTCCCGGTACCTTGTTCTCCTGACAGGCGATCTTCATACGATATCTGCTCCTTATCTCCTAGGAAGTGTCTATGTAAATGAATACCCTCTGCGGCTTGGATGTGGCCCGCGACACTCTCAGTTTAGCGTGCCCGCCCAAGAGCGGGAAATGAAGCCCACGCTACCGTTAGACTCTCCGTCCAAGAGCAGGGGACAAGCCCCCGCGCTACTGCCGAATCTTTCCGTCATTCCCGCGCACGCGGGAATCCATCTTCTCTTGACTTGGTGCAACTCAACCCGCCCGTGGGACAAGCCCCCGCGCTACACGGATAGGGCCCGACCGGTCCGTCATTCCGGTGAAAACCGGAATCCATCCTATCGTCGTGCCGAAATCACCTTGCAGGCGGGGAAATGCTCCTGCAGTCCCTGCACATAATCTCGCCTACCCAGAGCGGGGGACAAGCCCCCGCGCTACACGGATAGGGCCCCGACCGGTCCGTCATTCCGGTGAAAACCGGAATCCATCTTATCGTCGAGCCGAAATCACCTCACCGGGCGCCGAAATCACCTTACCGGCGGGAAAAGCTCCTACAGTCCCTGCACATGGTCTCGCCTACCCAGAGCGGGGGACGAGCCCCCGCGCAACAGCATTAATCACAGCGATCCGTGGTCCGTCATTCCGGTGAAAACCGGAATCCATCTTATCTTCGTGCCGAAGTCACCTTACCGGCGGGGAAGAGCTCCTGCAAGTCCCCTTCACACAATCTCGCCTACCCAGAGCGGGGGACAAGCCCCCGCGCTACTCAGATTTCATACACTGTGAAATCGCGGCAAGAGCCCTCTGCCACTCACGGTACAATCATTACCTTCATGCCCTCGGCATTATTATGCGCCGCCTCGATGGCATCCGGAAACGCGCTGATGGGGAACGTATGGCTGATGAGGGGGTCCACGGTGACCTTCTCCTGCAGCAGGAGGTCCATAGCCAATGGATACGTGTATGGACTGAGGTGCGCGCCGTGGATATTCAGCTCTTTGCGGTCGCCGATGATGGTCCAGTCGGCTACCACGTCATCCCCAAACACGCTGAACTCGACGAACGTGCCGAGCTTGCGCACCATGTCCAGCCCTTGCGTCACGCCGGAAGGGTGGCCGGTGGCCTCGATGTACACGTCGCAGCCGTAGCCGTCCGTTAGGTCGAGCACTGCCTCCATCGCGCCGGGGTCGGTGGGGTCCAACACCACGTCCGCGCCAAACTCGGTGGCCAGCGCCCGCCGCCGCGGGTGCAGGTCGATGCCGATGAGCTTGCCGGGTGAGTAGAGTCGTGCCGCCTGTAGCATGCAGAGGCCAATGTTGCCAAGCCCGGCAACCACTACGGTATCGCCAACTTCAATCTCGCCGCGTTCCACCGCATGGAGCGCACAGCCCAACGGTTCCACGTAGGCTGCCTGTTCCGCCGTCAGGCCGTCCGGCACCTTGTGGACGATGGCATTGCGCGGCACGCGTACGTGCGTGGCCATGCCGCCATCACAGATACCGCCCTTGAAACCGAAAATATAATTGACCTGGCACATCCAGTAGTGGCCGCGTGTGCAGAAGCGGCACTGCCAGCAGGGCACGATCTGCTCCACCACGACCAGGTCGCCTGCTTGCAAGCCGTGCTGCTCCGCCACCGCCGGATCGACAGCCTCGACGTACCCGCTAAACTCATGCCCGGGCACCACCGGCGTAATCACGTAAGGGCGGCGGGTCTCGCTGCCCCAGAAGTGCCCCGCGCCGTCGTAGCACTTGATGTCGCTGGCGCAAATGCCGCTCGCAGCCGTGCGCAGAATCATGGACGCATCCGTCATGACCGGCATCGGCGCCTGCTCCACCCGATAGTCTTGCGGCCCGTAACAGACCACCGCATCCATCAAGTCCGCCATAGTAATGCTCTATCTCACTTAAGGAATACAGTCTGTCAGTCTCTCGTCAGCTAGCACCGGGTCAACGCAATTCCATCAAAGACCCAAGCACTCAAACGATCCACGCTCCCCGAGGTTGCCTATTCATCGCTGCGGCAGGTGGCGCAAGTAAGCCCCCACTCCCTGGGGGGACTCCTACACGACCCGAACAACAGGGGAGGAGACTCCCTCTCCCCTGGGAGACCCCTGCACGACCCGAACAACAGGGGAGGAGACTCCCTCTCCCCTGGGGAGCGGGCCGGGGTGAGGGGATTCCTGCTCCCCCTGGACTATCCACGTGAAATACCTTTACGTACGTGTGCCAAATCCACCAAAGCGGCTCAGATTGCGGGGATTCCTCCTCATCCAAACCCTCTACCGCCGGAGACCATTGCACCACTCAAGCCGGTAAGTGAGAAGATCCCCTCACCCTAACCCTCTCCCCCAGGAGAGGGAACCGGAGCCGCTCCATGTTCACTCGGATCCGAACTCTGCTCCCTCTCCCCAGGGTAGGCCATTGCGTAACTTCGTCATTCCGGCGCAAGCCGGAATCCAGTGCGCCTTTACAACTAAAAATAGCATGATGTCAAGTCGTTTCACCCTCATCCCAACCTTACCCCTCAAAGTTGAAGAGTTATGCAAAGGTCTCCCTGGGGAGACTCCAGCACGACCCAAACAACAGTCACGTGTACCCCCTCTCCCCTGGGGAGAGGGCCGGGGTGAGGGGATTCCTGCTATCCCGGTACTCTCTACCTATAGGACTCTTACGCAATTGCACCGGGTCGGTCAAGGTGGCTCAGATTGCGGGGTTTCCCTTCACCCCGTACCCCGACACTCGAGTATCTCGAGGGAAAGAGCGAGAATCTACCCCGACCTTGCTACAGCGAGATGGCGAGACACCAGTGCGCCATCTCGCAGACTGAGCAATGCGTGCAACGCTCTCAGTATGGTAAGGGTTTCGCTGCAGTGTCAAGGTAGCGCAGGGGAGGCTTCGTAGGAGAGATCCCCAGCCCAGCACGACAGCGGCGGCGAGGTTAGACACAGGGCCAAACAAGCCATTGACTTGCGCCGCCCGCATGTCCTGAATCGTGCGGAGTTTACCACGGAAGCCTACGCCCGCACAGTGAACCAGACCGGGCTGGACCACGCCGTGCGCTCGTCAGCTTGCACCACGCGCACGTAATAGTAGACCAGCGAATCGTCGTCGCCAGCGGCCACGGGCGGTGAGACTTTCACGATCTTCTCCATCGGATCGTCGTCTACGAGGTCCACGGTCACATCTGCCGACGTCTCCTGCGGCCGGAATCTCTGCACGTCGACGTTATTGCGCACCAGCGTGATGTGAGCGATGGGCGCGGTGCCGTTCACGGCAACATGAATCGTGCGCGGCTCGTCCGGCAGCGCGCCGCCGTCCGCACCCATTTCCAGGCCGTTCGTCTCGGTCCAGAGGCGGATCTTATGGCCGGTAGCGGCAAAGCAGCGGCGGGCGTGCAGGGCGGCAAAGATGCCCTCGCGCGTAAAGTCCTCCGCGTAGACGCCGGTCAGGCCGGCGCCGAGCGCATTACGGCGCTGGGTACCGCGCCCCGCCAGGATTTCGTTCAAAGGGCGACCTGGAATCATTGGATCAAACGGGAAATGGTGTCCCCCGGAGTGGCCGGTGTGGTTGTCGCTGCCGCCGATCACGCCTGGGCGGTGTCCCCGCGCCAGGCCGTCCTGCAGGAACGAACCCGGGACGCTGGGCGACCAGTTGGGATCGCATTCATGCGGGTTACCCTTGTACTCGTAATTGCCCCACATGGACGTGATCTCAACTATCGGCTCGTAGCGTGGATTGAACGTCGACCAGTCATAGGGCGTGCGGTCCCGCGCCAGATGGTGCGGAATCAACATCGCCCCATACGGTAGTTCATCAAACGCCGCCCACACCTCGTCGAGCGAGCTCACGGCGCTGCCGCTCGGCAGCAAGGGCGGTTCGTCGTCGCAGAAGAGCGCGTTGTGATGACCCCAGGTGCGGTCTTTGGGCGAATTCCACTCGTATGCCGGGAAGGTCACGAACCTGCCGGGATCCTGATAGGCGCGGTTCGCCTCCAGGATCACCCCATACTGGTCGTCGGTAAGCATGATGGGCGTTTTCCCCCCATGCCCGACCAGGTGTGATCGGTGACGGCGGCGAAATCTATCTCCGCCACGTCACGCGCGTAGCGGTAGCAGTCGGCGGGCGAGCCGTCGAACCCATCCGGTATTGCCTCTGGCTTGAAGCACGGCGAGTATTCGGCGTGGATGTGGGTATCTCCCCAGAGCAACGTGTAGGTCATGCTTAACCCTTCTATAAGCGATTCTAGGTAGCAGCCAAGCTCAAGATTCCGGTGCCAACACTACTACGGTACAGGGCAGTCGGCGTAACAGTTTTCGGATGCGGCGGACGCAGGTTACAAACCTGCGCTACGAAGTCTATTCGTCACTTTGTCCGCACAAGTTAGTTTGGGGCTAACTAGCCGACCCTAGCGCTCACTGGGCTTCGTACACTGCGCAGCTATCGTCAACGCGCTTCGACGTGCTTGCCTAACTCGAGCGGTGCCCTGAATACCTTTAGAATGTCATCGCCGGTGACGCGGGCCTCACCCCCGGGGACGCCGTTCTCAGGGCGCTGGGTGTGTACGAGCGTGTAGGGCGGCTCCAGCCAGAAGAGGCCGATGTCGTCACGGCGTGCGATGCCGCGCTTCACGCCCTCGTAGATGAGCTGCCGCGCTTTGGTGGGATGCAGGTGAATGGCAGCGCCGTTGAACGCGCGGTTCTCGTCCATGCCAAGACCGGTGGCCGAACCCCGGTCAAGGCCTTCCTTTACCACCGCCGTCTCGATGCCCGGCGCCAGCGCCTGCGCTTCTGCCGCCGCTGCCAGATCGCCGCTCAGAAAGACGTACGGCACGCCGAAGTACGCCGCGCTGATAAAACTCCGGCCACTTTCGCCGATGGAGACTCCGTTGATGGTCAGCTCCTCCACTGTAAACGAACCGGAATGGGCCAGATGGCCGCCGGGGGCATTGGACTTGGCATGCTGGCCGATGCTGATGGCGACGTCAAACGATGCGTCGAGGACGGCGCCAATGGGGCGCGGGCGTCCTTTCAAGAGTTTCGCTGCCGGGTGCAGCAGCATGGGCGTGATCGCCCCGTGCCCGTGGCCGTCCGTCACCACAATGTCCGTAGCACCGGCTTCCAGCGCCCCTTCGATGGCAGCGTTGACTTCCAGCGTGGTCAACTCGCAGCCGCGCTCGTAGTAGCGGGACTCCGGGAAGCAGTAATTCGGCGAGTCGATAACCCCCGCCACGCCTTCCATGTCCGTCATCACGTAGACTTTCATACTAGTAATACCTTCAGCGCTTGCGGCTCAGCATGAGTTAACTGGATTTGCTCTGCGGTCGTGAGCTTGCATTGCGGTCACACTTGTAAGAAAAAGCGCACACGTCGATCCGTCATTCCCGCGCAAGCGGGAATCCATCTTCTCCTTAGAACACAGACCCTAGCTCGCTTTGACATACGCAACCGGTATCACATTGCACCATCTCTGGACTCCGGCTTCCGCCGGAGTGACGGATTGCGAGGGCCGCTTACCGGGATCCCGTTCGCCCTGAGCTTGTCGAAGGGTGAACAGTGGCTGCCAACCCCAGTTCTAAGCCAATGGGCGGGGGACAAGCCCCCGCGCTACGGTTCACACTACACTGCCAAACCCATCGTAGGGGCACGATATATCGTGCCCCTACGGCGAGCAACATGCCAAACGCTCGCAACTCTCACATCAGGAAGATGGCCGTCGCTGCTTCAGCCTATTCCTTCGGCACCAGGAGTTCGTTGATGATGTCGGTGGCAACGCGGCCGTACTCCTCCGGCGTCAGTTCGCCGGCATCGTACGCGTCGAAGTGCGGACGTAGAGCGGTGCCGACGTCGCCCCAGGTGGGGTAGGCGTTCATGCCGTAGCTTGCCGGCGGGCTAAATTTAGCTTGCTCCGCGTGGGCGATGGCATCGAAACCAACAGTCTCTTTGAGCTGTTCGGCCGGCATATTCACTGCCGTCTGCACCGCCGAAATTGTGTGCCCCATGGCTAGCGTGAACTCCGTATTGGGTTCCGGCTCCATCATCCAGCGGTTCACCTGCCACGTCTCGTCGGGATTCAGACTAAAGCCGATGAGGATTGCCGGGAACCAGGAGCGGCCGGAGATATTCACCTCTGCGCTGAACGGCAGGGTCGCGCCAATTGCCTCGAACTCCACTTGCCGGTAGCCGTTCGTGATGTTCATGCCCACTTTGCCGGTTTCCCACATGGCGCGCCGACCGGTATTGGCCGCGCCCAGACCTTCGGCGTCCTCCGCACTCGGCACCACGCGGTGTTTGAGTTTCAAGTCTACCCAGTAGGCCAGCCCCTCGATGAACTTCGGATGATCCATCGTGGCGACCTGCCGTTCAGCGTCCCAGGAAATCTGGCCGAAGTACGCGCCGCGCTGGTGGCCGCGCGTGCCGTCGGAAGCGGAGACGCCGCCATTGTGCCCAAACTGCTCGTTGCCTTGCGTCATCGCCTTGGCGTATTCGAGGAATGTATCCATATTCCAGGAAGCATCGGTGGGATTGATGGGCGGCGGCTCCAGGCCGGCAGTATCCAGCATCGTCTTATTGAGCAGCACGGCATCGCAGTTACCGGAGCCGGGCCACCCGTACAGGACTCCCCCAACAGTCCAGTGCGTCAGACTGTTCGGCAGGAAGTGCTCTGCGGGCACCAGGCCGTCGGCCTTGAAGAAGTCGTCCAAGGGCGACAGGATTTCGCCTTCGATGAGGTCGGCGAACGAGCCCCAGCTCGTGCGCAGGAAGTCAATGGGTACGCCCGACGCTGCCTGGACGAGCAGCTTCGTCTTCGCCTCATCACCGCTGGACATATTCTGGATTGTAATGGTGATGTTGGGGTTGGCCGCCTCAAACTTGTCGAAGAGCGCGCGCACCTTGAGGGTGGCGCTATCGGAATCGCGTGAGAGGTACGTGAGTTGCACTTCCTCTGCCGGTTCCGGCGCGGCTTCGGCTTTCTCCTCCGGCGCTGCCTCCTCTTCCATGGGCGCGGCAACCTGCACCGTACCGCAAGCAGCTAGGAAAGCTGCACCGCCAACTATCGGCACTGCTGCCAGCATCGTGCGGCGTGAAAATCGTGTCTCTTCCATGACCATTGCTCCTTATAGGGGGGGGGTCTTTGGAATGAAACCACCTATACATACGGCGGGTCTATTGACACACACGACCGGCGTGCCCGCATACGCCAGCGCTTGCGGTTAGTATATGCAATGTAATATTGACTGTCAATAGTCTGCTTCAATGAGAGGCATCGTGGTACCATGGAGACTGATTCGCGAAACTGCTATGCACAGCAATGCCCTGCCCACATGTCATTCCCGCAGATGTCAGGTAATTCGTTGACAGATTTGGTAGAAGAAACATGGGAGCAGAACTCTGTGCTCGCCTACATACATGTCATTCCGAACGGAGCGCAGTGAGGAATCTGGAGGACTGGACTCAGCGAACTACGTGTGGCAAGGACTCCGGATTCCGTGTCTTTGATAAAGTCAGCGTCCTTGACGAAGCCAACGTCTTTGACGAAGTCAACGAACATTGTTCGACGTTGCGCTCGGAATTACCCGTAGGGTCAACATCGTGTAGCTGTGTGCCCCGTATAGCACCAATAGAGGCGATCCCAAAACTCCATGGCTGAAGAGTACATCGGCATCCGCGGCGCGCGCGAACACAACCTGAAGAACATCGACCTCGACATACCGCGCGACAAGCTGGTGGTCATCACCGGCCTTTCCGGCTCCGGCAAATCGAGCCTGGCCTTCGATACCATCTTTGCCGAAGGGCAGCGGCGTTACGTGGAGTCCCTTTCGGCCTACGCTCGGCAGTTTCTCGGCATGCTGGAAAAACCGGACGTCGACCACATCGACGGTCTCTCACCCGCCATTTCCATCGACCAGAAGGGCGCCAGCCGCAACCCGCGCTCCACCGTCGGCACGGTAACGGAAGTGTATGACTACTTGCGCCTGCTCTTTGCCCGCATCGGCGTGCCCCACTGCCCGGAGTGCGGCCGCGAGATTTCCCAACAGACTGTCCAGCAGATGGTGGACACGCTGCTCGACCTGCCCGACGGCACGCGCTACATGATCCTGGCCCCTATCGTGCAGGACCGCAAAGGCGAGTACCGGCAGGTGTTCGAGGACGCGCGCCAGGCGGGTTACGTGCGCGTGCGCGTGGACGGCACGGTCTACGATCTAGATGAGACGCCGACCTTGGACCGCTATAAGCAGCACACTATCGAGATTGTGGTGGACCGCTTGGTGAACCGGGGCGGCGAAACCGATAAGACGCGCGTGGCAGACTCGTTGGAGACTGCGCTTCGGTTGGGCTCCAGTGTGGTGCGGATTGTGATTGTTGACGGGGCAGGCCGTCATTCCGGCGCAAGCCGGAATCCAGTCCCCGATGGTCAATTCGCAGAGAGCGGAAAGACAGGCCCTGCCCGTCACTCCCGCGAAAGCGGGAGTCCATCCGGAGAGGTTTCGACTGAGTCTCATTTAATCGTTGGTGATGGAGAGGGAAACGAAGAGAAGATGGATTCCCGTGAAAACGGGAATGACGGAGAAGGCGGGGATCCATCTGACCGTCATTCCGGCGCAAGCCGGAATCCAGTCCCCGATGGTCAATTCGCAGAGAGCGGAAAGACAGGCCCTGCCCGTCATTCCCGCACGAGCGGGAGTCCATCCGGCGGAGACGCGGCAGTGTCCAACCTGCGTGTGAACGCAAGTACCGGCAGCGAAGAGAAGATGGATTCCCGCGTGCGCGGGAATGACGGACAAGAGTCTGACGACAGCCGGAAGCCGGTCGAACTCCTCTTCTCTGAGCAATTCGCCTGCGTGCACTGCGGCATTTCGCTGGGCGAGGTGGAACCGCGCACGTTCTCCTTCAATAGCCCTCACGGCGCGTGCCCGGAGTGCACCGGCATCGGCACGACCATGGTGTTCGATCCCGACCTGATCGTGCCCAACAAGCGGCTCTCGCCCATGGAGGGCGCCATTCTGCCGTGGTCGCGGCTCACCGCCAAGGATTCTTACCTCTATCAGGTGGTGAAAGCGGTGGCAGAGCACTACAATTTCTCATTGCGCGTGCCGGTGGCGGAGCTGGCGGCAGAGCATGTAGATATCCTGCTCTATGGCATTGAAGAGCGCGTTCCCGTAACGGTGAAGGCCGCCCGCGACGAGATGCGCACGTTTACGGTGGACTTCGAAGGGGTGATCCCCAATTTGCAGCGGCGCTACAAAGAGACCGATTCCGATTACATGCGCGGGGAAATCGAGCGCTTCATGACCGTGCAGCCCTGTCCCGCTTGCCAGGGCGCGCGCCTGAAGCCGGAGAGTCTTTCTGTCACGATCAACGCTCACACCATCGCGCAGGTAACGGCCTTTGCCGTCAAGGACGCCCGCGCCTGGTTCCAGGCGCTGCCGCTCACCGAGCGGGAACGCCTGATCGGCCGCCAGATTCTCAAGGAGATTCGGGCGCGGCTGCACTTCCTGGAGAACGTCGGTCTGGACTACCTCACTCTGGACCGCGCCACCGCCACGCTTTCCGGCGGCGAGGCGCAGCGCATCCGCCTGGCGACCCAGATTGGCTCCGGCCTGGTGGGCGTGCTTTACATCCTGGATGAGCCGTCCATCGGCCTGCACCAGCGCGACAACCGCCGTCTCATCGAGACACTGAGCGGCCTGCGCGACCTGGGGAATACCGTGCTGGTGGTAGAGCATGATGAGGAGACGATCCGCTCAGCCGATCACGTGATCGACATCGGGCCCGGCGCAGGCGAGCACGGCGGCCGCGTCGTGGCGGCGGGGCCGCTGGAGGACGTGATGGCCGTGGATGAGTCGTTGACGGCGGCTTACCTGACCGGCCGGCGGGTGATTCCGGTGCCGCAGGAACGGCGCGGTCCTGCGACGGGCTCTGGACAAGGCCCTTCGACAAGCTCAGGGCGAACGGATGTGGGAGGGTCGGGGCAAACGGCTGGGGGAGGAGGGTCAGGACGAGTGGCTGCGGCAAGCTCAGCACGGGCACCTGCGAGGAAGTCAGGAAAGGCGCTAGCGGCGGACTCCGGTCACAGCCCTGCGACAGGCTCTGGACAAGGCCCTTCGACAAGCTCAGGGCGAACGGCTGCGGGAGGCTCTGGGCAAACGGATGTGGGAGAGTCTGGGCGAACGGTTGCGGCAGGCTCGGGGCCTGCGGGAAGAGCAAGAATTACGGTGAAAGGCGCACGCGCCAATAATCTCAAGCGCATCGACGTGGACTTCCCTTTGGGACGGCTTATCGGCGTGACCGGCGTCTCCGGCTCGGGCAAGAGTTCGCTCGTCATCGACGTGCTCTACCGCCGCCTGGCGCAGGAGATCTACAACAGCCGCGAGCGTCCCGGCCCCCACGACGCGATCCTGGGCCTGGAAAACATCGACAAGGTCATCGACATCAACCAGCAGCCCATCGGGCGCACGCCCCGCTCGAACCCGGCGACGTACACCGGCGCGTTCACGCCCATGCGCGAGATATTCGCCAAGACGCCTGAAGCGCGTGTGCGCGGCTACAAGCCGGGTCGCTTCTCTTTCAATGTAAAGGGCGGCCGCTGCGAGGCCTGCCGCGGCGACGGCATAATCAAAATCGAAATGCAGTTCCTGCCGGACGTCTACGTGCCCTGCGAGGTCTGCGCCGGCCAGCGCTACAACCGCGAGGCGCTGGAAATCACCTATAAGGGCAAGACCATCGCCGACGTGCTCGACCTCACCATCGACGAGGCCAACGCATTCTTTGAAAACATCCCCAGCATTCACAATAAGCTCAGAACGCTCGTGGACGTCGGCCTAGGCTACATGCGCGTGGGACAGCCCGCTACCACCCTCTCCGGCGGCGAGGCGCAACGCATCAAGCTAGCTTCTGAGCTTTCCAAACGCGCCACCGGCCGCACGCTCTACATCCTGGACGAGCCCACCACCGGCCTGCACTTCGCCGACGTGGAACGCCTGCTGGAGGTGCTGCAACGCCTGGTGGACACCGGCAATACGGTGATCGTGATCGAGCACAACCTGGAAGTGATCAAGTGCGTGGACTGGGTGATCGACCTCGGCCCCGAAGGCGGCGACGCCGGCGGTGAAATGGTCGCCGAAGGCACCCCGGAAACGCTGGCCCACCTACCCCACTCCTACACCGGCGTCTACCTCCGCGCCGTCCTGGAACGCGACGGCGCACTCGAAAAAGCCCACGCGTCGTAGCCGATTCTATCGAGTGCACGGCGATTGATGCGCTCCGGCCTGCCTCGCAACACCTGTGTGCTGCTGTTTACACCAACAGGAATAGGGTGAGCTGATATCTTGACGTGGTGCGAGGCAGCCTTAAACTGTTGCAAAACCCCGCAGTACCGGCATTTGTGCAGCGTGAATATGCCATAATGATTGATGTAGCGGAGAGTCCAGCGTAGACCAACGGTGGCGCATTGAGGAAAGCCCAATGGCAGCGGAAACTAAGGTCGTCAACGTCGCGCCGGAAAGCGAGCTTGGGCGTTTCTTGGAAGAGATCGGCGGAGCGCCCGTAATCCTGGACAAGGACGGCGAGCGCTACGTGCTGGCACGGGAAGATGCCCATGACATTTGGGTCGATTACGACCCGGAGAAGGTCAGGCAGGCATTGCGCCAGGGCACAGGCATTCTGGCGGGTGTCGATCGAGAGAGCCTGCTTAGCGAGATTCACGCTGCGCGCGAACAAAACAGCCCCGGACGCCCCGACCGCTAGTTCAATGCCCTACCTCATTGATTCAGATTGGGTAATCGATTTTCTTGCCCAAGACTCCGAAGCGTTGCAACTCATTGAGCAACTCGCACAAGAGGGCATCGCCATTAGCATTATCACTTATATGGAAGTCTATCAGGGAGTGTTGCGGAGCCAGGAATCGGAAGCGGCGTCGGCACAGTTCGCAGCCCTCGTTGCAACAGTACCAGTCCTGCCATTCTCTCGCGCCGTGGCGGAGCGATGCGCCCGGCTGGGGGAAACACTCAGACAGCAAGGGAATCGCCCCCAGCAACGAGCACTTGATCTCATAATTGCAGCCACTGCGCTCACGCATGATCTGGTCCTCGTCACACGTAACGTTGCAGACTATCAAGACCTCCCGAATCTTGTTCTATACGAACACCGTTAGTAAGAATTCAACCCACCGAGAGTCCACCGCATTTCGCCGGCAAGAACGTGTCAGACTTAGTGTTATGCTGTTTGCAACATCGCAATAGATGAGGGAATCTGCAGCCATGGCGAGAATTGAAGGCATCAGTATCAAGAACTACCGGGTGTTGAAGGACATCACGCTAGGTAAGCTATGGAATACTCAGGATACCCAACCATTGACGCCTATGACCGCAGTGATTGGCAAGAATGGTGTAGGCAAGAGTTCTCTCTTTGATGCCTTTGGTTTCTTGTCAGACTGCTTGAAACTGGGTGTAGAAGAGGCGTGCGATGCGCGTGGTCGAGGCGGATTCCATCGTATTCACGCGCAAGGGAGCGAAGAGCCAATCGAGTTCGAAGTCTATTACCGTGAAGAGACGAAGGCGCGCCCCATAACCTATGAATTGGCGATTGACCTCGACGCTGCAGGCCGTCCCTATGTCGCACGCGAACGCCTGCGCCAGCGCCGCAAGGAGCAAAGACGTGGCTGGCCGTTCTCGTTCTTGATGATGAACGATGGTGTGGGCGTGGCCTGGAAGGGTGAAGCGCAAGGGCAGCAAGTGGATGAGGATGGGCGGGTAGAGATCGATCTAGTCGCATTTATGCGGCAATTGGCAGGCGAGGAGCGCGCGGAAACGGAGTTCGTCGAGCTTCAAGACAAACGCAGACTCGGCATCGCAACCCTTGGCGCCCTGAAGCAGCATCCGAGAATTGCGGCATTCCGCCAATTCATGGAAGGGTGGTATCTGAGCTACTTTACGCCAGACGCCGCCCGTAGTCTGCCCTTGGCCGGTCCGCAAAGGCGTTTGAACGCCCATGGCGACAATCTAGGCAATGTCGTGCAATACATGGAGCGCGAACACCCGGACAGATTCAAGCGTATCCTAGCGCGCATAGCTGAACGGATTCCTGGTGTCGAAAGCATAAGTACGCAGCAGAGCCCCGACGGACGCTTGCTGTTGCGCTTCAATGACCGAGGATTCACTGACCCCTTCTTTGCCCAGCAAATGTCCGATGGCACATTGAAGGTCTTCGCCTACCTACTCATGCTGGAAGACCCGGAACCGCCGCCGTTCATCTGCATCGAGGAACCGGAGAACGGGCTCTATCACAGACTGCTGGAAGTCTTGGCTACAGAATTCCGCCGCCACGCCACGGGTAGAAGAAATGCACCACAGATATTTGTTACAACGCATCAACCCTACTTCGTTGACGCGCTCAATCCTGACGAGACCTGGGTGCTGGAGAAAGGCACGGACGGCTTCGCTACCATTCGCCGCGCCAGCGACGATGAGATAGTCCAAGCCATGGTAGACGAAGGACTACCGCTTGGAAGTCTCTGGTACAGCGACTACCTGGAGCGGAGCGAGGCCAATGCACTTTGAAGTATTGGTTGAGGACCAGTCGGGTAGCATTGCCCTTAATCAAATATTAGAAAAGATTCTCGGCTCCAACTATACTAATCACTCTTGGAAGTTGCGTCCATACAAGGGGCTTGGTCGCATTCCAAAAGGATTGCGAGGTACCTCGGACCCGCAGCAGCGAATACTGTTGGATCGATTGCCAACCATTTTGCAGGGGTATGGTCATAGTCTCCCAGACTCTGCTGTAGTTATCGTGGTCGTGGACTTGGATACGCAGAACTGCCTGGCATTCAAGCAGGAACTGCTCGAAAAATTGGTTGAATGCAATCCCCGTCCAAGGACACTCTTCAGAATTGCCATTGAGGAGAGTGAAGCCTGGCTGCTAGGAGACCGCAACGCTGTGAAGGCCGCATACCCCGGTGCAAGGGATTCGGTCCTTAATTACTACAAGCAAGACAGCATCTGTGGAACTTGGGAAGTCCTGTCTGATGCAGTCAATCCAAAAGGGTCGAAGCGTCTTAAGAAAGTCGGTTACCCAGAGGTCGGAATAGCCAAGTGCGATTGGGCCCGCAACATCGCGCCGCATATGGATGTTGATCAGAATCAATCTAAGAAAGGTCTGAACAACTCGGCGTAAGCTAGGGTTATTGGTGTGTGCGGGAATGCGGGGTGGTTTGGGGTGTGTGTTTGGCATTTAGGTGGGATTGTTTTGCCCATGTTTTGGCGCTGTGAGGAGTGTTTCCGCTCCCAGCCGTGTTTTGGACGCACTACTGCCGTGTCACGTCGTCACGTAGCGTGCGGCCG
>JAPOQA010000048.1 GCA_026710945.1 Chloroflexota bacterium | reverse complement strand
TGACTTCGTCAAAGACGCTGACTTCGTCAAAGACGCTGACTTCGTCAAAGACGCTGACTTCGTCAAAGACGCTGACTTCGTCAAAGACGCTGACTTCGTCAAAGACGCTGACTTCGTCAAAGACGCTGACTTCGTCAAAGACGCGGAATCTAAGGTGCTCGCCTAGAAGCAACGTTGCTTGGCTGTAGACATCTTAGACCCTTACTCTGTTCAGGGTGACAATCGAAAGACCCTGGGGGAAGCCAACGCCACGTCCAGCAAATTCAAGTGGATACAGTACTCGCTAAGAGCCTGTTTGCAATCTTCTTGTCTGGGCGCGCAACGTTCGCCCTGAGCTTGTCGAAGGGTGAATGGAACCGCAATAAGCTGGCGAATGGCGAAACTTACACGCGAGACGACTTATTTCCACTCGTCATCCGTGGGCCAGATGTTGGAGCTCCCCGCTCCGGCGCCGGCTCCCGGGGGCCGCTCCTCCATCCAGTCCTTGACCGTATCCCGCCACGTGATGAAGTGCGGCGTCTGCAGATGCGCTTGGAACGCGGCCTCGTCCACGTAGACCTCGTAGAGCCAGATGCGGTTCGGGTCGCCGCCGTCCTGGACCACGTCGAACCGCAGGCAACCGGGCTCGTCATTCACCGAACCCTTCGCATCGCCCAACATCGCTTCGATGAAGGCATCCCTGTAGCCTTCCTTGATCTTGATTGGCGCGACAATGATGTACATGCTCTTTCTCCTTATGTAAATATAGCCTTCAGTCTTGAGTGCCAGTGCTACGGCTATGATAGTTCGGGACGTCCGAACCTTCAAAGTGCAGAGGAGGCGCAATCGCTCGCCGGCAAAGCGTTTGCGGTTCTTGGATTGCTGCGGTTTTGTCGTTGAGAAAGTCAGTCCGTCATTCCGGCTTTCGCCGGAATCCATCTTCACTGCAACCCGGTGTTCCCTTCCGACCTGCTATGAATCGGTTCCATCCCTGACATTACTGGTGCATGCGGTGCCCACCACCATCGTAGAGCAATTGTCCCTTCAACCAGCCTCCTTGCTCCGATACCAAGAAGATCACAGCGTTGGCGATGACTTCCGGGGAATGAAACGGGCTGCAAAGCGATTGGATTGAGTCGCGATGTGCCTCTGCCATGGACGGACAGTCGGCTTCGGTGGCGCGTCGAATGCGATAGGCACACTGTTTCACTTTACGTCACCTCGCATTCGATCTGTTTGGTGGTCGCTCCATTTTAGTAGACTGGACTCCGACTTGTAAGCCGACGTTTCGCTAGCTCCTACGCAACCTACCCACTCTCTTTCTTCTCAATGATGCTGGAGCATCGTCATTGGGCTACCCCCACAGGCGAGGACAAGGCCTTTCGCGCCGCCCGAGTTGTGCCGTCATTGACAGCAGACGCATACCGTACTAGAGTCAGAGAAATCCTCACTTCATCGGATTTTCTTCCTACCAATTGGCACCCAAGAACCGATGCGCAGAGCGCTGAAGCGCAGACACAATAACAGCCGCCAACCGCACTATAGGAGGGCATGAACGGCAATGATACGGCTAACCGACGAACAGATGCGTGATTTCATCCGCAATGGGTATGTCGCGGTCAAGACCGGGCATCCCCGCGAGTTCCATCAGGACGTTTGGAACCAGACGGAGGCCCTTTTCGAGGAGGATGGCAATCCCGGCAACAACCTCATGGCCAGGATTCCTGCCATACGCGAGATTCTTGATGATCCGGCCGTAGACGGCGCGCTGGCGGGCGTGCTCGGCAACAACTACTTCGTCCATCCCCACCGCCACTGCCACTACCGGCCGCCGCACAGCGAGGGCCAGCAGATTCACCGCGACTCCTTTACCCGACGCCGCCACCGCACCCGTTGGCTGCTGGCGATGTACTATCCGCAGGATACGACGGTCGAGATGGGCCCGACCGGCGTGCTGCCGGGCACCCACTATTACAACTGGCTCGTAGGCCCCATCGGCCTCAACATGCGGCTGGACACCACCGAGGGCGAGGTCCCCGTGGTGGTGGAGGCCGGTACCGTATTGATGGTCCACTACGACCTCTGGCACCGGGGCATGGGCAACTCCACCGACAAGAAGCGCTACATGATGAAGTTCATGTTCGCCCGCATCGAAGAGCCGCAGGAGCCGAGTTGGGATAGCCAGGACAGTGAGTGGCCTGCCGATGACGATAGTAAACTTAGCGGCGTGTGGAGTCACATGTGGCGCTGGTATTCCGGCGCGGCCAACAACGGCTCCCCATCCGCCAACGGGAATGGCTCGATACCGGAGTTGATCGCGAACATCAAGGTAGACGACGAGACCACCTGCCTGGCGTCTGCCTATGCGTTGGGCTCGATGGGTGAGGTGGCTGTGCCCGCCTTGATCGATGCGTTCCAACACGAGAATGAAGCCGTGCGCCGCAACGCCAGCTACGCCCTGAGCACCATCGGCAAGGCTGCCGTGCCCGCCCTGCTGGATGCCTGCCAAGATGAGAGCGAGGGCGCGCGCTGCATGGCAGTGGAGACCCTGGCCGACCTGGGCTATCTCGGCGATGAAGTCATGCCGGCCCTGACAGCGGCGCTCAACGACGAGTCGATCGAGGTGCGCCGCCATGCCGTGGATGCGCTCGGCATCTCTCTGCAAGATTCCGCCAACGGCGTGCCGGCCCTCATCGAGGCCCTCGGCGATGAAGACGAGTTTATGCGTCGCGGCGCGGCCCTGGCGCTATCGCGGATTGGCGACAAAGCGGAAGAGGCCACGCCTGCCCTCGCGCACGCCCTGAATGACGAAAACCGCTACGTGCGCGGCAAAGCCGTCCACGCGCTGCAGCGTATCGGCACGCAGGAGGCACAGGATGCACTGGTGCACTTTCTGCTGACCTCACAGTGGTGTTACTCCACCAATAAGGACAGTCTGTACTAGTCTCTTTGACGCGGTAAGTCAGGTTGCGCTGGAACAAGATGTATCCTCCGTACTAGCCGTAGCGCGGGGGCTTGTCCCCCGCTCTTGGGCGCCAAAGGCAAGACCCCATTCGGGCAAGTCCACTAGCGCTCTTCCACGCTGCGAAATCCAGAATGAAGGGTCGTCTTCCCGTAGCGCGGGGGCTTGTCCCCCGCTCTTGGGCGCCAGAGACAAAACCCTCATGCGGGCAGGTCCCCTAGCGCACTTCCACGCTGCCAATTGCAGAATGAAGGGTCGCCTTCCCGTAGCGCGGGGGCTTGTCCCCCGCTCTTGGGCGCCAGCAGTAAACCCTCATTCGGGCAAGTCCCCTAGCGCACTTCCACGCTGCCAATTGTAGAAAGAAGGGTCGTCTTCCCGTAGCGCGGGGGCTTGTCCCCCGCTCTTGGGCGCCAGCGGTACCCCCCCCATTCGGGCAAGTCCCCTTGCGCACTTCCACGCTGCCAATTGCAGAATGAAGGGTCGCCTTCCCGTAGCGCGGGGGCTTGTCCCCCGCTTTTGGGTGCCAGAGGTAAGCCTTCATGCGGGCAGGTCTCTTTGGGCACTATCACACTTCGTCCTGCAAAGTGAAGGGACGAGAACAATTTCATTGTTCTCGTCCCTCTTGATTTACGGCGCCATTGATGTGCTGTCCTGTTGCACCCGCCCCTACCCTACGCGCTGCCCTCTTGCCAGAAGCGGCGTCCGATCAGCAGGCAGAGTACGACGAAAAGCGAGTCAACGATTGGAAAATAAATCAGGTGCGAGGTCACCGCGTCGCCGGTCTCGCTCTCAGGGTTCAACGTCCAGAACCACTCCCAATAGAATAGCGTGGATAGGACTACTGTTCCGTAGAAGGCGATGCTGACGCGCAGATGCTCAAGGGTGTTGGGGCACTCGCCGTCCTGGTGGGCATGCGCGCGCCGCATCAGGAAGCCCTTGACGAGCAAGATCAGTACCGCTGCCGCCATGAAGTAGTTGAGGATCTGCCAGTGCGGGTAGTCCGGCGAGCCGTCGTGGTACAGCGGCGTCGCAATGAGCAAGCCCCACGCGCAGAAGCCCACAATAAACAGGTACACCGCCAAGACTCTGTGCAGAATTGCCATGCCGCCAAACCTCCTTTGGTTTGTTCTGTATTGGGTGCCGCAACACTTCTTGAGTGGCGTAACTGCGCCAAACCACACACCTGAACATGCCAATATATGACACACGTATTGCGGTGTGTCAAGTGGTATCTGACGTCCGGCACACGCGCTGGGAGGTAAAACGCCTTCCTACCCGAATCCGGTAAGCGCGAGTCCGGCCCGGTAGCGCAGGTTTGCAACCTGCGTCCCCCGCCGATGGTCTCGATTGCTAAATTGCTGCCCCCGCCGCCAATCCTCCCGGTTAGCAAAGGTTTGCACCCTGCGTCCCCCGCCGATGGTCTCGATTGCTAAAT
>JAPOQA010000047.1 GCA_026710945.1 Chloroflexota bacterium | reverse complement strand
CTGTGGCGGTCTGGGTCTAGCCCAGCGTCGCCCCAAGGACAGACCCGACACTGGCACCGTCTTGTTCATCCCACCCGCCATCTGTCTGTCCTTCTCTCCCCATTCTCCGTGCCCCGCACCAGAATATTGAGACAACCTCCCCAGGAGAGGGAGTGCCCCTGCTTGAAAGTGGGGTTATGCAAAGGTCTCCTCGAGAGAGAGGGCCGGGGTGAGGGTGAATTTTCGCTATCCAGCTCACTCCCACGGACTTGGCACGGTTAGGATTTCCTCTTTCATGAATTCGCTACCCATATCGGACTCGACCACGCGACCTGCCCGTTCTCCTGCGTTACGCGCAGATAGTAATAGTCTTCCGCGCGATCTGTGCTGGGAGAATCGGCGAAGTCATACGACGCACGGGCCAATTCGTCCGGCACGAGACGATGAATCAGAAACGAGTCAGAAGGAAAGCCGGTGGTCAGATCTGTTATAGCGTTCTGCGACGCTTCCTCCAGCGTGTACGTTTCCGTGCGCTGCATCGGCTTGGTAAAGGCGAGCGTCACCGTGGCATTTGGCGGGCCTTCGACATCCAAGACCACCGAATTCTGCGGGCAATCGTTGAGACACTCAGCCAGCGATGTGTACGTCTGGAATCTGCACGCCGTGGCAGTTGATTCCAAAATGCGACTGCGCTTCTCCTCGTGGAACGGTCCCGGTTGGAAGCACGGCATCGCCTGATTGATGCGGGCGCCGTCCACCGACACGGTCAGGTCCCACTCGGCGATGCGGGGCTTGCCGAATGCCGACCACGGGCCCCAACCGACCTCGACACGGCAGCGATGCCGCCGCGACCAAGGGTACCCTTCTGCCGGCTCGCTATCAGCCGGGAAGTGCCGGTGGATGACACGGTTGTTCTTGATGACTTCAACCTTCTCGATTTCGTCCCAGCCGCGGACGTTCGCGGCAATCGCGCGCTCGTGGGCGGGAGGAAGGATCGATCCCATGGGGTGACCGTTGATGCGGAAGTCCAACTCAATCTTATCGCCGGAAGCGGCGTAGCAGCGTCGGCTCCAAAGCGCTTCCCAAATCGCCTCCCGCGTAAACTCCGGCACCAAGACCGCCACCTGTCCCTCGTTGTACGCGCCCGGATGGGCCTGATGGTCGTCGGAAGAACCCGTAAAGCCTACGTGGTGACCCAACGCGAGCGCATGCTGGATAGTATTGATGGTGACGCGCGGACCGAGACCGTGCCGCGTATAGGCAAACCGGCCGCGGTCGCGCTCCGCACCGCCGTGCTCGGAAATAATCTCCACGATTGGTGACACCGATTCATCGAGCCAGTCCCAGTTCGCGCCCCGGAAGCCACGCATGTACCCCGGATGGTGCGGCACCAGCAACGCGCCGCTGCGGCGAGCGTGTTCCTGGATCTCCCGCACATGGTTGGCGAATTGCAACGGGCCGTCTTCTTTGTAGATCACGCAATGGTCGCCAAAGCCGGCGGAATGCCACTCATAGCCCAGAAACGCCTCGAAGCGCCCCGGGGCGGTGGCATCCTTGATCAATTGCTTGGTTCTGGGCCAGACTTCCCTGTGGCGGTCAAAGCCTTCTTGCCACTGTTCGTGCCGGTTGTTGGGCATCTCCGGCATGTCGTGCCACTGCGCGTGGCCGGTAAACGCAAAGAAGTCCAAATGACTCTGCGCCATGTCGATGGCACGTTCCAACGTGCCTTTCGTGTAATGAAACAGGCCTACGGTATTGTGGTTGTGAATGTCGCCCCAGAGAATCTTGTAATCCATTCCGTCGCTTCTATCCTCTCCGTCTAAGAACGTGTTCGCTAATCTTCTATCAATTAGGATTGGATGTCCGTTCGCCCTGAGCCTGCCTGTCCTGAGCTTATCGAAGGGTCGAAGGGCATGCATAGCTCGGGACAAGTGCCCTACCAGGTCTTCTCGCCGCCAACGGCTATTGTGAAGGCTCCGAACGCTCGCTCAGTCTCATCATGTAGACAATGCTGCGGTTGAGCGGCTCGAACCCTTGCCGCTCGTACATGCGGCGGGCGGGCTCGTAGCAGTCTTCCAGCCCGGTTGACACTTGAGCAAACTCCATCCCCGCTTCCGCGATGAGTTCCAAAACGCGTGCGTCTAGCCGCCCGCCAATGCCGCGCCCACGATACTCCGGCAACACGGCATTGTTGCCCACCGTCCCGATGCGCGTCTCTTCGTTGACGTGATAGGTGGCAAAGCCCACCGCCTTGCCATCAACTTCGGCAATCACCACGTTGTTGATGTCAATCGTGCGCATGTCGTCGGCTTTCCACTCGTCCCACGTACGCCCGCCGATGATGCCGTAGCGCTCTTCGCGCCAGCGATTGACGGTAACTTCCGCGAACCCGCGCACGATGAGCTCGATGAGCGTCCCGCGGTCTGCCTCAACAGCGCGCCGGATTGTCACGTCTGTCGCACTCATGGTCATGGGGTGTCCTGCGCGAGCTTTTTCATGTAGCAAATGCTACGGAAATACGGCGTGAATCCCTGCCGCTCGTACATACGGCGGGCGGGCGCGGACGGGTCTTCTAGACCGGTCGTGACCTGGGCAAACTCCATGCCGGCCGCCGCAATGATTTCAAGCACTCGTGCGAGCATTTGCCCGCCAATGCCGCGACCACGATAGTGCGGCAGTACAGCATTGTCATCCACAGTCCCGATACGAGTGGCGTCGTCTAGCTTGTAGCTCGCAAAGCCCACAGCCTCGCCATTAATCTCGGCAATTATGACCTTGGTTATGTCAATTTCCTGCCTGAGATCGTCCTTCCACTCTTCCCAGATGCGATCGAGAATGTCACCAGGCTGCTGCGCGCGCACGTCCTCATATGCGAGTACGAAGAGCTTGATGAGGGACTCTCGGTCCGCTTCGACAGCCCGTCGCAATGCTAATTCGGTACCCTGAACCGTCACGTTGCTCCCTATCTTACCACGCGCCTACGCCAATCGCCGTTGCCTATGATGTTCAGTTTGACAGGCATTCGCATGCGCTCAGCTTTACTTCTGAGGCGGTGACACCCAGACCGGACTCGACCAGGCGACATGGCCGTCGGCCTGAGTCGCGCGCAAGTAGAAGTAAGAGGTCTGATCACCTGTAAGAGGGAGCGTCTCGGCGATCTCAGCCACGCGACCGTCGCCGGATTGCGCGAATGCAACACTACCGTTGCAGACAACTTCCAAATATGCGAGCTGGGCGGTGCCAAGTACGCGCGCCGCCGCCGCCACCTGCGGCGCGGCTGCGGTGAACTCCTCACCCATACCGTGGCCGTCCACACGAAAATCCAGCACAATGCGTGCGCCGGTGGTGGCATAGCAGCGGCGTTTCCTGAGAGCCTCGATAATCGCTTCACGCGTAAGTTCCGGCGCAATCACAGCAGTCAAGCCGCCGGTGACGTGGTCGTGAAAATCAACGCCGGCCATGGAGCAGGTGTTCCTGCCGGGCTGGGCGTGATGGCTATCCGTGCCGCCCACAAAGCCGAGGCGGTGTCCCATGGCCAGAGCGTCCTGGGCGGAAGCGCCACCGCCGCCAATCACGGTCGCACCGCCGGGTTCATCCGTCTCGAACGCGCCGCGGTTTTGCGCTATCTCCAAAACAGTCTGGTACTCAGGATTGTGCCGCTGCCAGTCCTGCACCTGCCAGTTCTGCCAGCCGCCCTCTGAGGTGACGTTGATGTGATGCGGTACCACCACGGCGCCGGTGCCCTCCAACGCCGGCCAGATTTCCTCGATTGTGCTGGTCGTAATGCGCTTTCCTTCATCAGGATAGAGAATTACCCGGTGTCCTGCGCTCGGATCGCTCAATTCGACGGCCACCAGCGGCACGAACTGTCCGGCTGCATGGAACTGCGCAATGATCGCCTGATACTCTTCCCAGTCGTCCGCCCGCGGCACAGACCAGATGGCCTCGATATTCTGCGGCGGCGGAAACCACGCCACGCCGACGCAGTCGAGACCGGAAACGTCCCGGGCATAGCGAAACGCCTCAGCATACGTCCCAACGCCGTGCGCCATGAAGGGCCCGTGGGGTCGGTGACCGGGATCAAGCGCGCGGGGCGCATGGGTGTGCAGATCGCCAAAGAAGATGCGGTCGCTGCCAGTTCCAACAACGTCGATCGGATTGCTAACGCCGGAAATCCCAGCCTCCCAGGCCGCAGCCGTAACCGTGATCGGGCCTGCCGCATTCCTGGCGGCAATAAACGGGCCAATCCGCGCCGTGCCGCCATCGCCCGCCGCAAGGGCGAAAGGCGCAAGTCCACTGATGCCGCCCGGCTTTGCACCCAGAGCGACTTCTCCTGCGAAGTCCGTACAGACATTGCCATACGCATCTTCAACCCGCACCAGTACTGTGAACTCTTCACCAGCAGCAACCGTGGCAGGGGCAATCACACCGAGGTGCGCAGGCGGTCCCGCGACGACATCCACAACCGGCAACTCCGGCAGCAGCCGATAGCCTTTCGGATCGCCGCCGGGATAGCGCGGATTGCTATAGCTGGCATTGCCCAGGACGTCCACAAGCACCTGAAAGTACATCTCGTGCATGGCGACTTCCTGCGCGCGTGCACGCTCGTAGAAGCCCGGTATGAACGATCCGGCATCACCGATCGTCACCGCGATCTCTTCGCCCGGTAGCAGCGCTGCGCCTTCCACCGTCACGAACACACAGGGGAACTGCGAGTGATGGTACTTGAGCGGATAGCCGTTGCGGACCTGCACAGCGACGCCGCAGCGACCGCTCGTGGTCGCCGTAACGTGACCGAGACGCCACCGTACACTATGTACGCAGGGCGGCGCCACCGCGATACCCCCGCCAGGCGCGATGCCGGCACACCCCGCCGTATACGTGAGTGTCCACGTGCCAAACGCACCTGCAACGACCGGATCGGCCGGACTCAGCGCACACGTGCCAAGCTCAGCCTGCAAAGTTACTTGCGTTTCTTCCGCCGTTACCTGCACGCCATGGGTAACACCCTGGTCTTGAGATGCTGGTGGCGCCGACTTCAAATTTTTGCTCACTACTGCGCTCCTGTGCAACGAGTGCAGCCCGATGACCTATCGTTGTTCCGTTGCGCGGGGGATTGTCCACCGCCTCTTTGCCATCCACCCACCTAGACTACAAACTTTAGGCTCCGGGACTATCTCGCACTTGCCCATTGGCAAGGTGGTCGCAGGTTGCAAACCTGCGCTACCGGACTTCTCTCCTTCACGTTGACATTCCCGCGATCCCGTTGGGCGGACGAGATTACTCCCTCTCCCTGGGGAGAGGACCGGGGTGAGGGGAATACCTCGCTGCTTCAGCCTATTTCCCCGTGTCCGATACTCAATACCCAAAAGTCTTGCTCGGGCCAGGTGGTCGCAGGTTGCAAACCTGCGCTACCGGACTTCTCTCCTTCACTTTGACAGTCCCGCGATCCCGTTGGGCGGACGAGATTACTCCCTCTCCCTGGGGAGAGGGCCGGGGTGAGGGGTAATCCCCCCAAAGTTTCAGCCCATTCCCACGTGTCCGATACTCAATACCCAAGAGTCTTGCACGGGCAAGGTGGTCGCAGGTTACAAACCTGCGCTACCGGGACTACGTAGCTGGTAATATGCTCCCGTTCCTGTCTCCCACCGAGGCAATATCACGCGCCGAACAGCCCCGCCGCATTTTCGTGAAATAGCTTCTGCTTGACCGCGTCCACAATCTGCGATTCGGTCTCGATGCTAAGCTTCGCAGACTCATGGTAGTGCAGAGGTGAGTTGGAGCCAAACAGCACATGGTCTGGGCCAATGGTGCTACAAAGCTTCGCCACGTCGTGGATGGGCCCCTGCACGCGACTGTTTTCTACATACAAACTTTCGCGCTTGTCGACGCTCCGCCAAATGCTCGTAACCTCTCCAAATCGCCCGCCAGTGACGAGAAAACGCACCTGCGGGAAAGCGTTGACGGTCTGCGCAATGTCCCCGGCCCCCACGTCCGGGACTACTACGAGCCGGTGGTGATGCCGCACGTCCTCCAAGCCAATTGCGATCATCACAAGCAAGTCGTGTTCGCGCGCGATCTCCAGCAAGCGCAAGTTCTCCTGCCCCAACAGTTCGTAGCCATGGTAATTGGGGTGCAGACGCAGGTTCTTGGCGCTGAGTTCATCAAGGCAAATCTCCAGGTCTTCATCCCACCCCGGATACCCCGGGTTGATAGTGTACGCCGGGATGAAACGGTCCGGATGCGCCTGTGCAATCTCGTGCAGTTCGCGGTTGCCGACGAGCAGATCTTTAAAGAAGACGTTCTCCAAACGCGAAACCACGGCCTTCTCAATGCCGAGTGAGTCCATCTTACGCAGCAGGTTGTCCGGCTGGGAGTGCGGCAGGCGGCGAAACGGCCACTCGCCGACGTAGGCGTTGCTATCGATCATGTCGCATCGTCCCTCGCTTCACGTGTCTAACTCCCTCTCCTGTGGGAGAGGGAAACGCCGTCTAGTGGTTCGACACGATTGTATTGATGGGTAGCGTAGGTTTGCAACCCCGTATCACGTACGGGGCAGGAGGCTCTGCGCCATCTTGCCGTAGCGTTGGGCGAGCACGCCGAGCCGAAATGCTAGGCACAGGTTGCAAACCTGTGCTACCGGAGTTCCTAACCATCCACCGGCGCTCCTACCCATCACTGCAAAGATGTCGAACCACTAGGCTCCATGCCGCGTCGTCTTGCACTGCGCCAACACACGCGCCATGTTCCCGTAGAGAATCTTCTCTTTGTCCTTACTCGACAGCCGTGTGCCCAGTACTTTCGCAAGCTGCGATGGAAAGGAGCGGCCCGGCATATCGGTACCAAAGATCACGCGCTCTGCCCCAACGTGGTCGACAAGTATATGCACACCGTCAGCATTGCACTCGTTTCCGGCAATATCGAGCAGGACGTTTGGCGTACTGCGAAAGACTTTGGCGCCGTACTCGTAGTCACCACCGGCGTGGGCCGCGATGATGGTGGCCTGCGGATGCCGACGGGCAAGGTCCGCCACCATTTCCGGCGGCGATTCTCCATAGCCCAGGCCGCCCGCCTTCAGCCACGTGTGCTGCAGCGCGGGAACACGATAGTGCGCGCAGATTTCCACCAGACGGTCAACCCGCGGATCGTCGCACGGCACCGCGTGCCACAGCTTTAGTCCTACAAAACCTTGTGTATCAAGCCGCCTCTCCAATTCCGCCGCCGCGGCATCAGCGTGGCAAGGATTCACGTAGCAGAAACCGCGCACACGCTCAGGATAGCGCTGCATGAGCTCGTACGTTTCGTCGTTGGACCGTGCGCAGAACTCCGCAGTCGGGAACGAGTAGCGGGAAGCGTCTGCCACCGGACGAATCGCATACGTCACGAGCACAGCATCGAATTGCTCCGCTATCGCGATCTGTACCGCAAAGTCGGCCAGCGACTTGCCGACGTCGGTGTGGACATGCACGTCGATGATTGGCATTTGAGTATTCCGACTTAGATCCCTACATTTGCTCTCTATGTCATTTCGAGCGCAGCGAGAAATCTAGGGTACTTGAGCTCTTCTTCACGGCCTTCTGCTTGGCGAATTGCCAGGCTGACTGGCTGCATTCTCGTGGTAGAGAATCCCACAGCACCAAGGTTAACTATACGCTGCAAAGTACGATGGATCACCAATCGTTTTCGTTTCCGCCAGGACGCGCGCCATGTTGCCAAAGAGAATCTTCTCTTTGTCCGCTTCCGACAATTCAGTGCCCAGTACCTTGGCCAATTGCGAAGTAAATGATCTGCCGGGCATGTCGGTGCCAAAGATCACACGGTCGGCGCCGACGTGATTCACCAGAATTTCCACATAGCCCGCGTTGCACTCGTTGCCGCCGATATCGAGCAAGACATTCTCGCACGAGCGAAAGACCTTCGCCCCATATTCGTAGTCGCCACCGGCATGGGCCGCGATGATCGTCGTGCGCGGATGGCGCTCGGCCAGCGCGGCCACCATGGCTGGTGGCGATTCCCCTGTCTTCTGTCCGTTCACCTTCTGCCACGTGTGCTGGAGCGCAGGCACGCGGTAGTGGGCGCAGATTTCCATGAGTTCATCGAGACGCGGGTCAATGCACGGCACCGCCACCCACAGCTTGAGGCCCACGAAGTGTTGCTCTCGCAGCCGGAAATCGAGTTCCTCGCATGCCTCCTGCGCGTGACCGGGATTGACGTAGGCAAACCCGTGCACGCGGTCAGGATAGCGCTCCATCAAAATGCGCGTCTGATCGTTACAAGCGCGAATGTTCTCCGGCGACGGGTACTCATGGTTGTTGGCGGCCGTGACCGGGCGGACGGAATATGTGACGAGTTGCACATCGAATTGCTCGGCAATGGCAATCAAATCGGCAAAGTCGTCCAAGCGGCGAGATACGTGCGGGTGCACGTGGACGTCAATAATCACGGCACTAGCGCTTTCTCACGTTCCGCAAACCGGGCTGCTGCGTATCCAGACACTTGCACATGCCAATTATCGCCCGTAGTACTCAATAGTCGCTCCACGCCGCAGTCCCGGGCAGCCGGGCCGAGAGCATGGCTTTACACGAGTGCCGTGTTGGCTAAGCGGCCGTAGCCGCTTAGCCAACTTACGCGCTCTACCAGCCGCCCACAAGCTCCTGCCACTTGGCGATGATATTGTTCCACTCCTGATCGACGTTTGCCAGGCCCTCTTGGATGGTAATGTTGCCTGCCATGACGTCGGGCAAGAATTGTGACAGGGCCGTGCGCATCTCGTCGGCGCCAGGGATTGGCAACGAGTGGGACGCGCGGAACGGGATCTGGTAGCTCTGGTGCTCGAGGAACGGGTCACCCTCGGTGAACTCCGACGAATTGGCGACCGATAGCCGAATCGGCACGCGGTCCCACGCCTTTGCCCAACGGAGGTTGTTCTCGGGTCGGGACACGAACTCGATCCAGGCAAATGCCTCTTCGGGCACGGTCGTCCACGACGACATGATCCAGATGTGGTGCCCGCTCCAACTTACCTGCCGTACCGCGTTGGGCGGCTTTGGATGCTCGATGATACTGAACTCGAAACTCTCATCGATGGGGTAGATTTCCGCCTTGCGCGTTGAGTACGTCGCGTACATCGTGGCGGTAAAGTCGTTGACGAGGGCGGCGCCCCGCGGCGAACCGGAGGGCCGAGCCGTCTGATTGAGCGCGGCAAGGGCGTCCCAGCCACCTTGCAGGTCGTTTACTTTCTTGACCCACGTGAGCGCTTCAATCCCTTCCGGGCTATTGAGCGCCGCTTTGCTCAGGTCGTCGCTGACTCGCTGCCCGCCAAGTTGCAAGAGCGGTGTAATCCACTGGTACCTGCCGCCGCTGCCCCATTCAGGCGGGAACCCGGCAACCACCAGATTACCGGCCGTGTCCTTGCGCATGGTCTTCTGGACAACCGCTTCCAGGTCGTCCCAAGATTCGGGGCCGTTATCCGGGTCTAGGCCGTTCTCCAAGAAGATGCCGTCGTGCATGTAGAGCACACGAAGGTCGGGGCCATACGGAAAGCCATAAAGTTGACCGTCCTTGCTCCAGACCATGTTTTCGGTCAGGCTTGTCCAAATGTCCTCCATGTCGATGTTGGAGCTCTTGACGACGTCATTGAGGCCCCGCGCCTGGCCGAGCGCGCCCAACTCGATGGCGTGCCACTCGCCCCAGGAACTGAGATCATGTGGTGAGTTGGCGGCAAACGCCGTGCGAAACGCGGCGTACCGTTCGCTCGAACTCGTCGACGGCGGATTGACGTCAAACTCGATATCGGGATGCTCTGCGCGGAACTCAGCGACCAGTTCGGCGGAAACGCCCTCAGCTTCCTGGAACTTGAAGTAGGGATGCGTGGCAAACAAGACGTACACGGTCTCCTTTTCAGGAGGCACGGCCTCTGCCTGCGGCGCTTCCGCTTGCTCTTCCTCAGCCATGGTTGCTGCGGGCACAGCACCACAGGCGGCAAGACCCAAAACCGCCAGCGTGCTACCAAGCCCTGCCATGGTCATGCGGCGTGAAATCCGTGTCGAATTTGGACTCATTGCATTTCCTCCCACACATTATGCTCCAGTAGTCCTTCAGCAAATTGAGCGTGTCCCACGACAACGCGCGCCGTCTACGTGGGGTTTAGCGTCGCTGCGGTGTCCTTCGGAACCATGCCTCCCTTCCTCTAGCGCGAGGGGTACCGCCAATGGGCAAACTGCTCAGTTGTCTTTTACCACCATGTGAAGCATATGTCTAGCATACACCCGGTGACATACGCTGAAGGACTGCACGGGCAGGGACGGAACCATAGTTGGCGTTCCGCTACGTGCCCAGGAGAGAAAGGCTAGAGAATTTGGGAAAGGAAGCGCCGCACGCGCTCATGGCGCGGATTGTTGAAGAATTCATCCGGGGGAAGGTCTTCGACGATCTGGCCTTCATCGAACATAACGATCCGGTCGGCAACCTCGCGGGCAAAGCCCAACTCATGGGTAATCGCCACAATCGTCATTTGGTGCGAAGCAGCCAGTTCTTTCATGACTTCCAGGACTTCCTTGATCATCTCCGGATCAAGCGCAGACGTAGGCTCATCGAAGAGCATGATTTTCGGGTTCATGGCCAACGCGCGGGCGATGGCGACGCGCTGCTGCTGTCCGCCGGAGAGTTCGCCTGGAAACTTTTCGGCCTGCTCCGGGATACCCACGCGCTCCAGAAGCTGCCGCGCGCTGGCCTCCGCATCATCCACTGGGGTCTTGCGCACTTTCGTCGGCGCTAGGGTGATGTTACGCAAAACCGACAGATGGGGAAAGAGGTTGAACGATTGAAACACCATGCCCACTTCGCGGCGGATGGCGTCGATGTTGCGCACGTCATCGGTCATTTCGACACCATCCACGATGATGTCGCCGCGCTGGTGCTGCTCCAGGCGGTTTATCGTGCGAATGAAGGTAGACTTGCCCGAGCCGGACGGGCCGATGACAACCACCACTTCACCCCGACCGATGGTCGTGGTCACCCCACGCAGCGCATGAAAGTCGCCGAACCACTTATGCACGTCGCGGGCCACTATGATGTCGTCTTGTTCAGGAGTCTGTTCTGCTGCTACTGCCACTTCTGTTGCCACGTTTACCTCCGTATGATTTCGGCGCCCCGCCGCAATCAATCAGCTATTCTCGGTTTTCGTCGCATCGAACGCAGCCTAACGTCGGCCGACGCCGAGGTGCCGCTCCACCCGGCGGCTCACAAACGACATCGTGTAGGTAAAGACCCAGAACACTGCCGCCACGAAAATGAAGAGCTCTCGTGCATTGTCAGCGAATTGCACGTTGCCCTGCACGATGGAGCGTCCCATCTCCAAGATATCCAACATACCGACGATGTAGACCAGACTTGTATCCTTGAAAAGCGCAATGAATTGTCCCACGATTGCGGGAATCACGTTGCGGATCGCCTGCGGCAACTGTATCAGCATGGTGACTTGCCAGCCCGGCAGGCCCAAGGCTCGCGCTGCCTCGGCTTGACCCGGATGCAAACCCTGCAAGCCGCCGCGAATGTTCTCGGCCGTGTACGCCGCCGAGAAGAGCGTAATCACAATGGCTGCCCGCGTCACGGAATCGACGGGGAAGTTTGCCGGTAATGCCAGCGGCACCAGCACTTGCGACATGAACAAGAGCGTGATTAACGGCACACCACGAAAGACTTCGATGAATACGACACAGAGGATCTTGACCACCGGCAGATTGCTGCGCCGCCCTAGCGCCAGCAATACACCAATCGGAAAAGCAAAGAAGATGCCGGAAACCGCCAGGATCAGGTTGAGCATCAAGCCGCCCCACTTCCGCGGCGCCACCTCTTCCATGCCAGGGAAACCCGGCAATCCGGTGAGCAATAGTAGCAGGAACACGTAGATCGCAATGCCGCCGAGCACGAACGTGCGCGGTTTCGCGGTTCTTGGATTGCTGCCCAAGCCGTAGCCTAAGCCGATGGTCAACACGTTAGCCAGAATGAGCGCGCGCACCCACCAGGGCATGATCACGCCCTCATGGAACAATCCGTAGGGCAGAACTCCCAGCAACACCGTAACCGCGCCGTAGCCAATGGCTATGCGCCGCGCGGCGCCACCCCACATGGCGGCGGCCATGCCGAAGAGGATAGAAACCAGCAGCCAGCCCGTTAAAGGGCGCCAAGCGAGTTCCGTGGGGTAAAGGCCGATAAGGTACTGCTGCGGTCGGCTGGCAATAAGCGTCCAGTCCGCGGTGCCAAATAGCCAACCCAACATACGCCAAGCGGCCCAGAGTATTACTGGCACGGTGACGACAGTCACCAAGCCACTGAGCCAGTTGCCAAATAAGTTGGCTCGCGCCCAACCGATCCAGCCAGTTTCTGTACGTGGCGGCGGCAGTGAAGGCGCCGGTTGCCACGTTTCCGCAGTAGCCATTATCCGACTAGCCTCCCGTGAACTGGATGTGCCGGTTGTAGAGATTGCCGATCAGGGAGTATGTGAGACTGTACAGCAAGTAGATGCCCATGATTATCAAGAAGATGGTGACCGCCGGCGCAGTCTGAGTCATAGTCTTGGCGACGCTGGTCAAGTCTGCGTACCCGATAGCAAGCGCAAGACTGCTGTTCTTCGTTAGATTGAGATACTGGCTGATGAGGGGTGGAACGATGACACGCAACGCTTGGGGGAAGGTCACAAAGCGCAGCGTCTGCATCGTGCCCAAACCCAAAGAGCGGGATGCCTCGCTCTGACCCCGCGACACGGATTGCAGACCGCCGCGGACAATCTCCGCAATGAAGGCCGCCGTGTAGATGATCAGCCCGACCAGTAAAGCCGTCAATTCGATGGATATGGTGTAGCCGCCCACAGGGTGACCGAAGCGGCCCTCAGGGTGCGGCACGCTCATGACATAGGGGGCATCGCCAATCGCGACCCACACCAGCCAGGCTACGCATGATCCCGCGATGAAAACGCCGCTCGCTCCCAGCCAGGGATACGACGGACGGCCGGTGCGCTCCTCGCGGCGCTCCAGGAGTATCTTCGTTACGATCCCCACCACCACGGCCAATACGACACAGAGCAACCAGAGCCCCGGTTGCTGCTGCCCCTCCGGCCACGGAAACGACAGCCCGGCATTGTTGTTGAGGTAGATAGCTTCGAACAAGACAAACCCGCCCTGCTGAACCGATGGCAGTCCCAGCAGCAAGATATACCAAAAGAACAACTGCACCAATAAGGGCACGTTGCGGAAGACTTCCACGAATACCGTGGCTACTTTGCCAATTACCCAGTTGCCGGATAGCTGCAACGCGCCCACGATGATTCCCAGGGTCGTAGCGAGGATGACGCCCACCACAGAGACCATGAGGGTGTTGGTCGCGGCAACGAGAAAGGCGTAAGCGAAGGTATCGCTCTCTTGATAGGGCAGCAGGTGCTCGCTAATAGGAGTGGAATACTCCCGATTGAGGAAGGAAAAGCCAAAGGGAATGTCGCGCTGCACCATGGCGGAGGTGACATTGGAAAAGAAGAATGCGACCGCCGCCACGACCAAGATGCCCGACACGATCTGCGCAGTCCAACTCAAGATGCGGGAGTGCCGCCAAATAGGAATGCCTTGGTATGTCAACGAAAGTCGCACCGGCTTTAATTCCTAGCGCTTACACTATTGGCGATTCATGCTGACAGCAGTATACACCAATTCGTTCGCAGAGCCATTAACGCAGCGGCTGAGAGTAAATCTGCCCGCCCTTGGGGCAATCAGCACACGGCGCATTTGACCACAGCGCGTTGCGGGAGCCTTCTCGCGGCAAGTCTATGCCAGTACCAGGCCCCAAATTGCGGTCGTATATCTCACCGTAGTTGCCCACCGACTTGATTACGGTTTGACCCACGGTCTGTTCGAGGCCAAGTTCTTCCTGCCCGAATGAACCCTCCGTTCCCAGCAAACGCTTTGCTTTCACGTTGTCGCCAGCGGCGACTTCGTCCACATTAACGGAGTTGATGCCGTACGCCTCGGCGTAGATCAGGATACCCATCACGGCCTTTACGAGGTCGAACCACTGCTCATCGCCGTGGGGCACCATGGGTCCAAGCGGCTCCTCGGAAATCGTCTCAGGCAGAATGATGTGTTCTTCGGGATTTTCAAGCGAACTGCGCAGCGCCGTCAGCGCCGACCGGTCGGTAGTGAACACCTCGCAGGCCCCGCTCTTGTAGGCCTCGAAAGCCACCTGCGCCTCTTCGAATGTCTTGGGACTATACTCCATCCCGTTCTGGCGGAAGAAATCGGCCATGTTGAGCTCAGAGGTCGTACCGGTATTCACGCAGACGGCCGCACCGGCCAACTGGTACGCGCTTGTTACTCCCAGGCTCTTGGGTACCATGAAACCTTGACCGTCATAGAACATCGTTTGCACGAAATTGCCCCAATTGGCGTCGCGGGACGTGGTCCACGTGGTGACATACACGAGTAAGTCCACCTCGCCCGATTGCATCACAGGTCCACGCTCAGCAGCCGTTATGAGACGGATTTCGACGGCATCGGGATCGCCAAGCACTGCCGCCGCGACGGCGCGGCAGAGATCGATGTCAAAACCAACATTGTTACCGGCTTCGTCCACATAGCCAAACCCCGGCGTGTCGTTGAGGCTGGCGCAAATGAGACGACCCCGCTCTTGCACAGTTTCAAGCCGCGAACTTACCGCCGGCGGAGCCACGGTAGCGGCCTCGGTATCAGCAGCCGCCTCCTCGAGTGCCGGTTCTGCAGTGGTGGCGCATGCCGCACCCAGGAGCAGTGCGAATGCCAGCGCTAATCCGGCAGCTAGCTTTCTTGCCAAACTCCCACGTCCACTCATATTGCCTCCCCGCTGATAGCAGTATGATTGGTTGGTTTCCGGTGATTCACTTGCCACGGCATACTGCCAGCCCCTTTGCACTCGAATGGCTTGCCCCTATTGTAGGCCAAGCGAGCCATCCTTATATCAAAAGTCGCGCCGACCCGGAAATGGTCCGGGCCGACGCGACAATAGTCAGCGACTACGAATTAGCGCAATGGCTGAGAATAGATCTGGCCGCCCTTCGGGCAGTCAGTACACGGCGCATTCGACCACAAAGCATTGCGGGAGCCTTCACGCGGCAGTTGGACGCCATCGGGGTTGTCCAAGTTGCGCGCATAAATCTCGCCGTAGTTCCCGACCGCCTTGATGATGGTCTGACCCACGTTCTGATCAAGACCTAGCTCTTCCTGACCGAATGAACCCTCAGTGCCAAGCAGACGCTTCGCCTTGACGTTTTCGCCAACGGCCATGTCATCAACGTTGGTGGAGTTGATGCCATACGCCTCGGCATAGATCAGGAGGCCCATCACGGTCTTCACAAGGTCGAACCACTGCTCGTCACCGTGCGGCACCACTGGTCCTAGCGGCTCCTCGGAAATCGTCTCCGGCAGAATGACATGGTCGTCCGGATTCGGCAGAGCCGTTCTCAGCGCGGCAAGCTGCGAGCGGTCATTCGTGAAGACCTCGCAGGCGCCACTCTTGTACGCTTCCAAGACCACGTCCGTATCTTCGTAGACCTTCGGGTTGTACTCCAAGTTGTTCTGGCGGAAGAAGTCAGCCATGTTCAACTCGGTAGTCGTACCACTGGTCACACAGACCGCAGCGCCGGCCAATTCCAGCGCGCTTGTGACGCCGAGGCTCTTGGGAACCATGAAGCCCTGGCCGTCGTAGAACATCGTCTGGGCGTAGTTGCCCCAGGCGGCGTCACGAGAAGTCGTCCACGTCACGGTACGCACCAGCAGGTCAACTTCGCCTGACTGAATGGTAGGCCCACGCTCAGCGGCCGTAATCAACCGGATTTCGAACGCATCCGGGTCACCCAGCACTGCCGCAGCCACGGCGCGGCAAAGGTCAATGTCGAAGCCAACGTTATTGCCGTCCGCGTCTACGGAACCGTAGCCGGGTACGTCATTACGGCTGGCGCAGATGACATGACCCCGTTCACGCACGGTGTCCAGCCGCGAAGTCATGGCCGGCGCCTCCACCATCTCGGTCTTGGCCTCGGTCTCTTCTGCCATCTCTCCCGTATCCGCCTCTTCAGTAGCGCACGCTACGCTGAAAAGCAGCGCGAGCATTACGCTAAGAGCGATTAGGAGCTTACAAACCTGTCTCATCTTCATTCCTCCCTCATAGCACTTCTTCGTGCTTCGATATTGCGAACCATTATATTGACCACACTGTCCTTTTGCAACCAAGAAACTGCCCCAATTGCATCGACTTGCCGGCGGCATCTAGCCTCGTTGCCAAGCACAGCTTGACTTGCGGGCATAAAGAGATGTTTCCTGGGCCTCCTTTCAATCGCAAATCACGTAACTGCGGTGCCGGAACAACTCGAATCTAGGGCTAACCAACTACTACGGATTGCTGTGCAATCACGCGCTCCGCTTCACGGACCGAGCGATCATGGTATTCCTGCCAGTTTTCAAGGCCGTATACGCTTTTCATGCGGGAGATCGGCCAGGCGTCATCATTGGATTCCACCATGAACACGCCATCATCTCGCGTGCCGACAATAGTAACTCTATTGCCAAAGTCCGTTTGCATCTGGCGAATCTGTTGGTATTGCATATCGTAATGGAACACCTCGGCCTCGAGATCTACGGTGCTGTGGGCCACGTGCACGCCCAAGCCGCTGGCGGCGACCTCGTCGCCGAGTTTGTTGATGATGCGCGAGCGTCCACCGCTCACCGAAGACGCGATGATGTAACTGTGCAGCCAAGCGTACGCGCGCAGCCGCAAGCCACCATCGCACATACTGGGGAAGACCACAAGCTCGGCCCCCGCCTCTCCAATGCGCGCCCACTCATCCGGGTAATCTACATCGAAACAAATCAGCATACCCAGCTTGCCGAAGTCAGTCTCGAACACCGGCACGTCGGCATAGACACCAGGCACCGTGCCTGCCTCGAGTTCTCCCAGCGTGGGGTGGATCTTGTCATATTGACCCACGATTTCACCCTGGCGGCCAAAGAGCACACTGGTGTTTATGCGTGTATTGCCGCGCTCCTCGCACATGCCCGCCACCACGTACATGCCGTGTTGGCGCGCTTTCTCGGCGAATAGGTCTGAAGTTGGACCGGGAATTGGCTCCCAAATCTTGGCGCGCTCTTCCTCATCTTGCGGCAAGCCCAAAAGGGTAAACTCCTCCGGCAAGCACGCCAGATCAGCGCCCAAGCCGCCCATCTGGTCGAGCAACTCAACCGCCAATTCGTGATTTGCGGCAATCGTAGGACGTCCGCCTATGTGGCCGACACAGGCAGTGGCTACTAAGGCTTTGCGCGGCATAATCTGCACTCCTGTGATAAACACTATCTAGAATGAGCGTGTTACTTGCCCTTGAGTATACTCTATTGAAGTTAGTATAGACCAGTAAACTCTTTGCACGCAGAGTAAATTGCAAGCGGGACAATATGATTGTGAATGATACAATTCGCCGGGCAGCCAAAGTGCCGAATTCTTTACATGCCCTGGTATGAATTTCGCCTATGTCGCGGAACGCATTGTGAAACATGCCTTCCGTCTAGTATTGTAAGAAAGAAGGAGATTGGCCGTCAGATTCTCCGAGGATACGTGCGAACTCCGTACCGCTAGAGCTGAATGAGCACGTGGGCTTCACCATTCTACATACCAACGACCTGCATGGCTTTGTGCGCTCCACGCCGCGTTTGGCGCAGAGCGTGCGGGACAAGCGCGCGCAAATCGACAATGTACTCTTTGTAGACGTTGGCGACTACTTCCGCCTCAAGCGCCACCGGCGGCCACAAGATGACGATCGCGTCACCGCCTGGACGCTGCGGACACTTGAGTACGATGTTGTGACGCCGGGGAATGCCGAACTCTCACGCTTCGATCCCTGGCACTTGGACTTCTTGATTGCCCAAAACTGCGGCACGATGCTCTGCACCAGCGGTTTCAACGCGCGTCTCCCGGCCTCGTGCCGGCCCTATCGCGTGCTTACGCTGGATGGTATTCGAATCTTGTTCATCGGAGTCTGCACGGAAGACAGCCACTGGGACCTATCGACGCCTGCGAACAATTTCTACCCTTCCGCACGGCGGTCGGCGGCAAAGACGGCAAGCCTGGTCAACGCTTACCGCGACCGGGTGGACATGGTCATCGTGCTCTCGCATTCCGGCATGGCCCAGGACATCCTGCTCGCTGAGTTGATACCGGAGATCGATCTCATTCTCAGCGGCCATTGCCACCACCCGACACTGAGACCAATTTGCGTTGGCAAGACGAAGATCGTACAGGCCGGCCTTAACGGTATGTTCCTCGGCCAGGTGGATATCACCCCAACGGATGGCAACCCGCTCATCGAGTCCACTCTGCACACCATAGATGCGACGACCCCGGAAGACCCGGTAATGGAACGACTGCTCCGGCTACAAGGCCGGCGGAGTGATCCCGACAAGCTGCGCACAATCGGTACTGCCGGGGAAAACGTGGGCCAGGGCTACTTATCAAGCAATGGGCTGGGTAACACCGTTACAGACATTTGGCGGGAAGCAACAGGCGCCGACATCGCTTGGACGAAGGCGACCTTCATCACACCTCTCTTCGCCCCCGGCCATGCGCTTACGAGTTGGGATATCCAGCTCTGCGTCAGAGGATTTCCTTTATCGAAAATGCTCACTCTGACAGGCAGTCAGGTTCAGCAAGCCGTCGAACACAGCGTTGCGGATCAATCCTATGCCTTCCTGCCGCCGGATCGCCGCGATGAACTGGTGACACAACTAGAATCTGCGTCGGCTCTGCCGGGATGCAACTTTCTCCACCAATCGGGCATGCAGGTGCAGGTTGACTTGACGAAGCCGACCGGTGAGCGCGTGCGGGAAATTCGCGTGGACGACAAGCCGTTGCTACCTGAAGCTACGTACCGGGTAGCGATGGATGCCTTCCACGCCAGAGGCGGCTCGGCATTCACCATGCTCAAGGATGCCCGCAGCAGAGAGGACCTGAGCTTGGATAACCCTGTGGAGGCCTACGTGCGCGAGAAGGGGGTACTGGAGGGCACTCTTGACGAGCGGTACAGTATCACCGGGGCCACAGCCCTGGCTGCATCGGTTTAACCGCAGCATGAATGCCACGCACACGTGATTCGCTTGCTAATTTCACTTTCCGCCCTCGGGATATTTGCCGTTGGCGCCTACGGCTACTTTATAGAGCCCTACCGGCTGCGCGTGCGGCGAATCCGCCTGCCGATACCATCCCTCAATTCACCGGACGCTACAGTTCGCATTCTCCACATTACCGATCTGCACATGCGCGCCGAAGACAAGCGACGCGTACGCATGCTTCAGCAGCTCGCGTACCTGGAACCCGACCTCCTACTACTAACCGGCGACCTCATCCATGGAGGACGTAATCCTGACGCCGAGATTGAGACAGTTCTCGAAGCGCTCGCGCCCATCCATGCGCGCCATGGGGTCTTTGCCGTGCTCGGCAACCACGACCACGTACACCGCCATCGCATCAAGAGTTGGTTCGGGCAGCCGCACCGCTTTCACGATACGACCAAGCTCGTCCACACGCTCGAATCCCAGCAAGTCCACGTGCTCACGAATGCGCATGCCAACGTTACCGTAAACGGTCAGCCACTGACCCTCGTTGGCGTCGACGACCCCTTCACCTGGCTGGACGATATCCGGCGCGCGACGAACGGCGCACCCGACGACACCACACGTCTGCTGCTCGCCCACACCCCCGACGTTGTTCGCACATTGCACACCGAACGATTCGATCTCATCCTCTGCGGCCACACGCACGGCGGGCAAGTTCGCTTGGCTGAGAACATAGTCTGGCATACGAACACGCGTGTACCGTTGCCGCGCAACGCCGGTCTGATGCAGGTTGGTGGCCACCTAATCTACTGCTCTGCAGGAGTTGGCGTTTCCATGCTGCCCATCCGCCTCAACTGTCCGCCCGAGGTAGGTTGGATCGAGCTCGTGGCGGCAAAGCAGGACGATCCCCACACTTCACCCGCTGTGTAAAAGACTCATGCTCGGCCCTCTCCTGCCTCTCCTTTTCTCCTTTGTTCTACTGCCTCTGCTCGTAGTCTTACTGCAAGTCCAAGCAGTCTCACTCGCTTTCGCGAACCTGGGTCTGTCGCCCACGCTGGTCATCATAATCTTCTACCTCTCTCTCATCGGCAGTTTCGTCAACATCCCGGTTTCACGGAGAAAGGTACGAATTGAGGGTAAATCCTTGCTGCCCCTGCCCTTCCCGTTTCCGCTCTTCCGCTACCCGCCGCGCGTGAAAGAACAGGTCCTCGCCATAAACGTAGGTGGCGCGGTGATCCCCGTATTGCTGGCTCTCTATGTCTTGCCGAACGCGCCGTTGGCCAAAGTACTCGTGGCGACCGCGACGGTGAGTGTCGTGTGTTTCGCGCTCGCGCGTCCGCGAGAGGGCGTTGGCATAACAATTCCCGCGTTGATCCCGCCAATCATTGCCGCACTGTTGGCGTACCTTCTCGTATCCGATCCGGCGGGACGCACCGCCGTCGCGTACATCTCCGGCGCAATGGGCACGCTCATCGGCGCAGACATCCTCAATCTACCGCGCATCCACCGTCTGGGAGCCCACGTGGTCAGCATTGGCGGGGCGGGGGGCTTTGATGGTATCTTCCTGGTGGGCATTTTGGCAGCAATTCTGACGTGAGGAAGCAATGAGCACTGCAGAGGTTCAAACACGCGTCCGCGAACTGGAACCGGAACTCGTGGCAATTCGGCGAGAGATCCACCGACACCCTGAAGTCGCCTTCGAACTGGATAAAACGCCACGCATTGTCGCCGAGAAACTCGCAGCCGCCGGCTGGGAGGTGGAGACTGACGTTGGCGGGCAAGGAGTGGTCGGCATTCTGCACGGCAGCCGTCCCGGCAAGGTGCTGGCTATTCGACCGGATATGGACGCCCTGCCGTTCCCCGATTGGAAGCAGGTTCCCTACGCGTCACAGACTCCCGACGTGATGCACGCGTGCGGCCATGACGCCCACACGGCCATCGGCATCGGCATTGCCGCGATCCTCGCGAACATGCGCGATCAGTTTGCAGGGACGGTCAAGCTGCTCTTCGATCCGGCAGAAGAGACGGGCGGCGCGTCCGAAGCCTTGGGCGGCCCGCCGTGCGGACCCAAAGCCCTGCGGGCTGCCGGTGTGCTGGATAACCCGAAGGTGGACGCCTTGATGGGATTCCACAACCTGCCTGAAATCCCGGTAGGCCAAGTGTGGTTGCGCCCCGGCGTCATCTTTACGGGATACGACATGTTCTCACTGGAGATCACCGGAAAAGAGACCCACGCCGCGCGCAGACACCAAGGAAAAGACGCCATTCTGGCAGCGAGCCACGTCATCCAAACACTCTACGGCGTCGGCTCCCGCGTGGCGCCAAACAATCAGGTGTACTCCCTGAACGTCGGCCTCATCGAGGGCGGCAAGGACTACAACCTGATTCCATCGACAGTCAGAATGAAGGGCTCCGTACGCTGCGGCGATCTTGACACGCGCGCGGGACTGGGCGAGCGCTTGGCAGCCCTGGTAGAGTCCGCCGCTGAGAGTGCGGATTGTACTGCGGAATTCTCACTTACGCAGGGCAACCCGCCAGTGGTGAATGACCCCGCTTTGGCGTCACTCGTGCACGCTACCGCGGCCGGAGTTCTTGGCACTGACAACGCCGTGATGATGGACGCCCCGCTGCTCATCGGCGACACGTTCTGCTTCCTGGCCGAGGGTGTCCCCAGTGTCTACTGGCTCTTTGGCTCTGGCAACGCCGACCGCGGCATCACGTACCCCCTGCACCACAGCCTCTACGATCTCGACGAAGCCTCGATCGGGCATGCGCTGCAAGTGGCGGTGGAAGCTACCTTGTCTTATCTCAACAGCAATTAGACCGTGTGGTGAATGAGAATTTGCTTCTGAGGATTAGCAAGGGCAGTTCGTTTGAAAGAGTGGCCGCAAAGCGGCCTATGCAGCTTGATTCGTCACGCTCAGTGAGAGTCAGATTTTCCGCTGTCAGAATGGAATCGTCAACCGGCACGTAGGATTGCCACCTATTGGCAGCGACACACATTAGGTTGGCCCGCTACGTGCCGCGTCAATTCGTACCATGCAATGGATATGGCGGGCAGCGCGCGCATCGTCACTCCAGCGCAAGCCGGAGTCCTAGTGTGAAGCGAAGATGGATTCCGGCTTGCGCCGGAATGACTGAGATGAACATCCACCTATTTGCCTGGTATGGAATAGCTGACCGCACCGCCCGCAATCGATCCGTCACTCATCGTTCCACTGTCTCCGTGAGTCTAATCTTGTTGATCGAGCGGCAGGCCCGCAAGCACCTCCGGCTCGATTTCTTCCAGCGGCAGCGCCTCGTGTAAGACTGTAATGTCGGGCGACGGATTAGTGGGGAGCCAAACCGCCCGCCCAACCACCAGGTTGTCGGCAACGAAGAAGACCAGAACTTGCGCACGCGGGTAGCGGCCACGCAAGAACTCAGCAAAGGGCATAATGCGCCCTCTGCGCGCGGCATCGTCGAGCTCATGCCAATAGGCGATCGACGGCTCGTCTAACGGCATGACGATTACGTTGGCGACGCTTACCGCACGGCGGTACGCGGCATCATCTCCCGCCGAATCCATGTCCTCGGGCGCCAGCGAGAGATACGCGTCGCAATTCCATTGCTCACGCTTCTCCTGGCGGGAGATGAGGTCCGCAGCCGCCCGCGCCTCTCGGTTATTGCCTGCCATGCTTCTCGTCTGCCCCTGTTAGGTAAACCGGCCATTTGTGAACAGAGCGGGGGACAAGCCCCCGCGCTACGACTTAACGGCTATCCGCGCAGTCTTGCTGCGACACTGCAACTGAACCCTACCACACAATGGGATTGGCCCCGCTTACGTGCGTCCAAATTCCCGCGCCAGTTGCGCATGCGAAAGCCGCACCATCGTCGGACGTCCATGCGGACACGTTCGCGCCAGATCGCACCTTTCCAACGCGCTAAGCAGCGCTGTTATCTGCTCGTGGGAAAGCGTGTCCCCCGCCTTTACCGCGCCGTGGCACGCAATTATCCACCGGAGCCGCTCAAGCGGATCGCCGCGATAGTCCGGGTTATCCTTCTGCTCGATCACCGTCGCCACGAATTGCCCCCAGTCATGACCCTTCTCTGCCAGAAACGTGGGAACCGCCCGCAAGAGCCATGCGCCGCTGCCAAACGGTTCCACTTCAAAACCCATGCGCTGCAGGTCCTCTGCGTACCCCTCCAGCCATTGCAGGTGCGGCGGCGCCAGCGACAGAGGTTGCGGTTGGAGCAACTGTTGTCTCTGCGCTTCGGGCAGCCGCTTGAGGACGGCTTCGTAGAGTACGCGCTCGTGCGCCGAGTGTTGATCGATGAGATACATGCCATCTATGCCTTCGGCAATCAGGTACATGGCATTGATCTGCCCAAGTACCCGCAACTCCGACGGCGCGGTGGGCGCGGCTTGCAGCGCTCCGTTGTCCGGCGCAAGCCCTTCCGCGCCCACCGGACGAAAGAGATCGACCGCTCGAGCGCTCTGGCCCGGACTTGCCTGCGCCTCGGGGTTGCGCCACGTGTCCGCCGTTTGGAAACGTTGGCGCATGGGCTGCACGGCCACGTGCTGCGAGAGTACCGAGCGCAGTATATGACGCATCTGCCGTACGACGCGGGCCGAGTCCCTTAGTCGAATGTCCGACTTTTGCGGATGCACATTTACGTCAACCTCTTCCCAAGGAAGCGAGACGTTGAGGGCCGCCAGCGGGTATCGTCCGTCAGGCATGAGTTCCGCATACACGTCCGTGAGCGCATAGAGAAGCGCCCGCTGCTGTACCCAACGGTTATTTACGAAGAGGGAGACGCCGGTGCGGTTGCCGCGGTTCACCGTGGGCTGCACGAGCACGCCCTGCACCAACGGATCGTCCACCGGGATCAACTGTTCGGCAAGCTCGTGGCCGTGCATGGCGATGAAAACGTCCTCGATGCGCCCACTGCCGGCGGACGCAAAGACTTCACGCCCGCTTACCGTGAGGGAGAAACGCACGGCGGGGCGACTCAGGGCCAGGTGCTGCACGCATTGCGTGACGCGTTGTGTTTCCGCCTGCGGGCTCTTGCAGAAAGCCAGCCGCGCCGGCACGTTGAAAAAGAGCTGCCGCACGTCCACGGCAGTGCCAACCGGGCCGGAGGTCGCCGTCACCTTGGGGTCATCGCCGCCGGCGGTCTTAAGCTGTTGGGCGGCGCGGTCTTGGGCTGTGCGGGAACGGATGTCCAGATGCGATACCGCCGCGATGGAAGCCAGCGCCTCGCCACGAAATCCCAGCGTGCGAATGGCCGCGAGGTCGTCCACGCTGCCAATCTTGCTGGTGGCATAGCGGCGCACCGTGAGCGGAAGATCGTTCGCGGCAATTCCCACTCCGTCGTCTTCGACGCATAGACGGCGCAGCCCGCCCTGCTCGATGACTACTGCGATGGAGGTTGCTTGCGCGTCAAGCGCGTTTTCACACAACTCCTTGACCACCGAAGCGGGACGTTCCACCACCTCTCCCGCCGCAATCTTTGCCGCGAGCGCGGCAGGCAACACTTGAACGGCCATGTTTTGTTCCTCTCCACGCTCAACCCGGTAGCAGGATAGCAATCGCCGCAGCCTCGGGTCAAAAGCGCCATAGACCGAGACCCACTCCCTTTGCCTAAAATCACACCTTCACTCCGCCGGCTTAAGAGGATGTTCGTTATTGGCATCAATAAAGTTAAATAATCTTACTAAAGATACTTGACACAGAGCGACGCATGTTTTAGAATACTAGCAGAGGCTTGGTTCATCAACAGTAAAGTAAGAGGAGGAATTGCAATGGCTGAACTCAAGCGCTACGAGCCCCACACCTACGCGACGGTGCAGGATGTCTTCGACCGGCTCTTCGATCGGTCGCTCTTTGGCCCTGGTCTCTTTAGCAACGGCGCCACAACCCCGGTAAACCGAGGCTTCCCTGCCAACCTTTGGGAGACCGATGAAGCCTATGTGCTGGAGTTGGCAATCCCGGGCGTGAATCCCGATGACATCGAGATGACCCTGAGCAAGGGCAGCCTGATCATCAAAGGCCGCTACGAGCGTCCCGAGACCGAGACGGGTACCAGCATCTGGCGCAACTTGCCTGAAGGCGAGTTCGAGATTGCCTACACGCTCCCGAGCGCCGTCTACGCCGACGAGGCCGCGGTTTCCTGGTCGAATGGCATCTTCAAGGTGCACTTGCCCAAGGAGGAGAAGGCGAAGTCGAAGCGGCTCAAGATCCGCGTCGGGGAATAGGCGCCGTTTCGCCTGCGCCACAGACGGCAACTGACGCCCACAGGAATTTGCTCCTGTGGGCGTCTTGCATTACATGACCGGAATGCAGCTGGAATTCCGTGATTCCTGCTGGTATTGAGTAATTCGTTGACAGACTTTGTGGAAGAATCCTTGTAGCGAAACTCTGCGCTCGCCTGCATAAATGTCATTCCGAACGGCATGAATACGTGTCATTCCGAACGGAGTGTCGCTCTTAGCGCGGAATCTAGAGTGCAAAAGCCGTCAAAGTGCGTTGAGCAGGGACCCTGGATTCCTCAAACAGGGTTCGACGCTACGCTCGGAATTGTAAGAGTCAGGTAATTCGCTGACAGATTTGATAGAAGAATCACGGGAGCAAAACTCTGCGCTTGCCTGCATGCATGTCATTCCGAACGGAGCGCAGCGAAGTGAGGAATCTAGAGTGCTGAAGCCAGTGTACTTTGTCAAGCATGGACCCTAGATTCCTCGCTTCGCTCGGAATGACATGTACGTTCGACACAGTTCAGTGAGTAGAAGCTTTTATCAGCGAATTACTCAACACATACAGGAATCACAAGGCCTTGCAGCGCTCTCTTCGGTAATGCGAATTCTGTCAACGAATTGCTCAACACTTACAATCATCGGGAGCAGAATAGTGCGCTGCGAGAAGCTTTGAACTCAGGACCTCTCACGGGAAGAGGCATTCTGCTAACCCAGGCGCAACCCGGCTCCCTATGCCTGTCATTCTGGGGAGTTCTTCGACAAGCCTGTCTTGAGCCTGCCGAAAGGCTCAGAATGAATTCTGCGCCGAAGAATCTCGTGTCACAGGGTTCCAGATTACTCGCTGCGCTCGGAATGACATGATCTGTCAACACTGACAATTGGGGAGAGGATTCTGTCAGCGAAATACTCAACACTTACTGGAATGACACGCAATTCTGCTCAACAAAGGGATTAAGTCCAAGTCTAGGTATTCTGGAGAGATCGCACGTTTCCAGCGTCACGATATCCCTCAACGTTGCATGAGGGAGCCCTCCCGTTCCAGCTTCCAGCGCTGTGCGCGGGTGAGGAGCTCACGAATGCCCCGCTCTGCCGCCGCACCTACGGCGCCACTCATTGCTACCAGCTCATCTACCTGCCGGTCCGCTTCAAGCCTATCGACGTGGGTAAACGTGCGGCTGCTTTCAGCGGCCTTATGGATGAAGTAGTGGTGATCGGCATACGCAGCCACCTGCGGGAGGTGCGTAACACAAATCACCTGATGATTCTCGACAAGGCTCCACATCTTTTCACCCAACACGGCCCCGCTGCGACCACCGACACCGATCTCGATTTCATCGAACACGAGCACCGGCGTTTCGTCGGCGTGGGCCAAGGCAGACTTGAGGGCAAGCAAGAGGCGGGACGCCTCGCCGCCGGATGCGATGGTTGCCAGGAGTTTCAGTGGTTCGCCCTGATTTGGGCTGATGAGAAACTCGACGGTATCGATGCCTGTTGGTCCACACTGCAGCGCCCGGGGACCTTCTTCGGTCTCAATGAGGAGTCCTTGCGGCACTTCCTCTTGTGTCACGGCCACGTCGAACACCATGTTTGGCATCCCCAACAGCGCTAGTTCACTATGCACGGCCGCCACCAGTTCCTTCACGGCGGACTTCCGTTTCCCCGAGAGTTCGGCGGCGCAACCGGCAAGCTCTCCGGCAAGTTGCTGTTCCTGCTGCGCGAGGTCCGCTACGCGGTCTTCACTTGATTGAATGCGCGCCAGCTCTGCCGCTGCTTCATCCGCATACCCCAGGACGTCTGCGATGGAATCGCCATACTTGCGTTTCAGACTCTCAACAATGTCTAATCGCGCCTCCACCTCCAGCATGCGTCCCGGCTCCTGCTCCAGGCCGGTGGTATAGCGCCGGACGTCTGCAACCAGTTCCTCTAATTGCGCCGAGACTTCCTGTCCGGCTTTGAGAAACTGCTCCGCGTCGGGATCGAGTTCAGACAGGCGCTCGAGATCCTTGACCGCATCACCCAGCCAATCGCTGGCGGGCCGCGCCGGTTCAGCGGCATCACTCAGCGCACCGAGCACGGCGCCCGTCAAGTCTACTATCTCCGCACTATGTCGTAGTCGCCGATACTCGGCGCGCAGCGCTTCCTCTTCGCCAGGGGCAAGGCCCGCCTCGGATATCTCCTGAACTTGAAAGGCAAGCAGGTCGGCGCGTTGCGCCAACTCTCGTTTGTCCTGCCGGAGATGCCGCACCTCGGACTGCACCGCTCGCAACATGCGGAAGGATTGCGCCACACGCTGCCGCAGATTGCCCAGACCGGCGAAGCGGTCCAGGAAGTCGAGCTGTAGCTTGGAGCGAAGCAGCGAAAGGTTCTCACCCTGACCGTGAATGTCAACAAGCTGGCCGGCCACCTGCTGCAAAACGCCCACAGGAGTTGCGCGGCCCTGAATGCGGGCGGTTGTGCGACCGGAGGCTGCGATCTCCCGCGAGAGCCGCAATCGATCCTCATCGTCCATGCTGATGTCGAACTCTTGCAGCACCTCTGCGAGGTCCGGGGGGACGTTAGGCAGCGCAAAGGCGCCCTCGATCCGGGCGGTACGGGCGCCGCTGCGCACCTCGGCAGCGCCCACGCGGTTGCCGAGCAGTGCGCCGATGGCATCGATGATGATCGACTTGCCGGCGCCGGTCTCGCCAGTAAGGACATTGAACCCAGCGCCAAACTCGACCCGGACTTCGTCTATGAGAGCGAAGTTTTGGATTTCCAAGCGCTCCAGCATGGCGGGCCCTAGGAACTTTCGAGGGGAATCCGGAGTTTTTGCACGAGCGTCTCGTAGAAGTATGTGCGCTCCTGTACGCGGGCAAATTTGCAGGATTGCGTTGCGGTGGTCAGGTGCATCATCCCTTCATTGGCCAAGTCGCCTACTGGCAGCCCGTCAATGGTGACCACTGCTTCGTGTTGGTGGAAGACCTGCAACCGCAAGCGCGCGGACTGGCGCAAGACAAAAGCCGTCGTCGGTCCTCGCAGCACGAACATGGGCGTGATGAGCATGTTCCGCACCTCGGGATGCAGAATCGGCCCTCCCGCCACCATAGAATAGGCCGTTGACCCGGTCGCCGTGGAGATCATCAAGCCGTCCGCAACGTAGTCGGCGAGAAAAGCATCATCAATCCAAACTTTAATATCCAATACGCCCCGCACATGCCCTTGGCTGATCACAGCTTCATTGAGCGCTACGGTTTTCTGTGCCTCACCCTCGATTTGGCAGTCTAGCATCGAACGCTCTTCTATCCAGTATTCCTCATTCAAGAAGCGCGGCAACATCTGGATTGCCTCTTTCGGCAGCAACTCCGACAAAAAGCCGAGCCTGCCAAACTTTACGCCGACAATGGGAACATCATTCTGCGCGCAGAGCGGCGCCGCCCGCAAGATGCTCCCGTCGCCTCCCAATGTAAAGAGAAGATCGGTGGCGGGTACCAATTCATGCCACTCAGATTCCGCTTCCACCGGCACGTGCCACGCCTTATGTCCTTCCTTCTGAATGACGGTGTGCAGAACGGTAGCAAGCGCATGCGCCTGCTGGCGACCAGGATGGTAAAGCAATCCAATGTTCACGGCCGTATGCCTATCTCTGGTGTTTCTTGAGGTGGATTAAACCAATTCGGCTGTCTGCCACCGTGACAGACGCGCCAAAGTGGAACCCATTACTGTCAAGGCTTCAGGACATTACCTAGGGGTACTCCGTCGACTCTGACGCTATATGAAACCCGTAGCGGTTCGATTATACCGCAGCCAGCCGCGCGAAGAGTTCGGCGCCTCGACCTTGCTCTCAAGCAAGTCTCGGTCGCAATGACAACAAGAGTGCGGCGGAGAACTCCACACCGGATACCGCCCTCACCTCGCCAAATTCTCCCGCTGACCGCACGCCCGGCTGACGGGAGCCAAGGGGGAGACCCCGCCACTAGTCATCTGGATTCGCGGCAAGGCGCTAGGATTGGGACGCCTGTCGCTGTGCGCTGTACATCAAGCCGTGGGTCAACTGGCGATACATGAGCACGGTCTTTGCGGCGATGCGCTCCTGGGTAAACTCACGCAGTACCCGCTTTCGTCCCTGTACGCCGAATTCGTGTCGCAGGGCGGGTTCCTGATATAAGGCGGTCAGAGACGTGGTAAGCGCATCCACGTCGCCCTCCGGGAATGTCACGCCGGATCGCTCGCCAGCGTCGTCGCCGATGATTTCAGGGATTTCACCGGACTCCGAGCCGACCACAGGCACACCACATGACATTGCTTCGATGAGTACGCGCCCAAATTGCTCCTTCCAATTCGGCATAGTGAGGGAAGGCAATACGCAGACGTGCAGTGCTCGGTAGTGGACGGGCATTGCGCTGTTGGAAACGGGGCCGAGGAATTCTACATGATCTTGGATGCCGAGAGACTCAGCCTGCGCACGGAGCGCTCGTTCGGCGGAACCGGTGCCAATGAGCTGCACACGGTAGGGAAAACTAAGCCGCGAAGCAGCGTTGAGCAGCACGTGTATGCCTTTTTCCGGCACGAGCCGACCTACAAAGCCAATCCTAAAGACCTCATCACGGTTTGCGGGTTGCGGGGCCGGGGTAAAGAGCTCTGCATCCACCCCAAACTGCGGGAAAACCGCCGAGGGGTATGAAAAGCGCTTTCGTCGCAGCACTTCCTGAGCCTGGCGGGTGCCCGCCTGCGCTGCGTGTGACTTAAGCAGAGAAAAGAGCTCGAAAAAGTAGAATGGCGGGGGGTAAACGCGGTAGATGTTCTGCCACGCAAAGAAGATCGCTTTGGCGCCGACTCGTCGCGCGTGCCAGATGGCGTGCGCAGTAGCAAAATTGCACGGTTCCTCATCCACGTGCACCACGTCGGGTCGCCACTCGAGAAGATGACGCCGGAGGTTTGGATAGTAGTGCGCGTGATAGTGTCCGTTGAAGCGCATATGCTCCGCTACCAACTCGTACCCGGACGTGTAGCGGCGTTCCAATACCTGGCGATGTTCACCTTCGCGCCAATAGGGAGGCACGATGGCCCGCAACTCAACATCCGGGAACTTGGCGATCTCTTCCATCTTGCGCTGGTACGTGCCCACCACGAGGGCTTTAGAAATGTAGAGAACTCGCATCAGCTCACCTGCTCATACACCGCAATCGTCTGTGCGGCAGTGCGTTCCCACGAGAACGACCGCGCCCGCGTCAAGGCCCGCTCTGCATAGTGCCCCCGCTCCTGAGCGGATTCCCAGAGCCGTCCAATCGCCGCCGCCCAGGCGTCTGCGTCTTCAGGTGCGACGAGGATGCCACCGTCTGCCACCACCTCAGGGAGCGACGTGGTATCGCTGCACACGACCGGCGTGCCGCAGGCCATGGCTTCCAAGGGATCCAAGCCAAAGCCTTCGTACCGTGAAGGAAAAGTGAAAACTGTCGCGGCGCGGTACAAGAGAGGTTTATCCGCTTCGGGAACGCCGCCCAGGAAGCGCACGCGATGCCCAACATCGGATTCAGTCGCTTGGCGCACCCAATCGGGAAACAGGGCCGCCTTGCCGTGTCGGGTACGACCCGCAACCACAAGCGAGACGTCTTCCGGCAGCTTGGTCAGCGCCGCGAAGAGTGTCCCAATGTTCTTGCGCACGTCCACCCCGCCGAGGTAGAAGAGAAAGCGCTCCGGCAGATCGTAACGTCGCCGGACGGCCTGGACATCCTCGACCGGTATGTCTGGCGAGAAACGTGAGTCCGCGGCCAGATGGACAACATGCACGTCGTCTTCGCTCACCTTGAGGTGCTCGACCATTTCGCGCTTCGCAGCTTCAGAGTCCGCAATGATGGCATCTGCCTTGTGCGCCGCTGCCATAACGAGGCTCGTGTAGAGTCTTACGAGGAAGTTACCCCGATACTCCGGCAAGACTACCGGAATCAGATCGTGAATAGTAGCTACCAGCGGAAAGCTGTGGTAGTGCGGCGGCGCAAAATACGGCACGTGCCCCACCACACCATCACCCAGTTTTGCCGTCTGTCGCGGCCACGTTACCTGTTCCCACCAAAGCTTTGCCAGGTTCCCGCTGCGAAGGAGACCAGCCAGTGGCGCATGTGCACGAATGCCGCCTACCGGACGCATCGTATCACGCGAGAAGTAGGGCACTTGCACCGTCAAGCGATGGTTGCCGTTGCGCTTCTGTAGAGCCCGCAGCAGATGGTACGCATACTGGCCGCTGCCGGTATGGTGCACATTGAGGAAATACCCATTAACGGCGACTTCCATAGGTGCAATGGCTATTTCTCTAGTGCACGCAGCGCCAGGTACGCTGGGCGCGGTTGTAGGTTCTTATCCAAGATGGAGAATGAATACGCACTGTCTCTCGGCACGACGTGATTGGCAAAGTTCAAATTAAAGACCACCAATCCCTCTACGTACCAAAACCGTTCCTTGACCAGCTGATATGCCTCAACAAGATACCGTGCCTGATCCTCTTCTGAGACATCGGCCCCAAAAGCAAAGTCAGGGTGGTAGTTGTACGTGGTCCATCCCATCTCAGTCATCCAAATCCGCTTGCTCGTGTCATCATACCTCTGCAGCACGTCCCAGTGTTGTTCAAAGCGGCGGAAGAAGAATGACCAGTGGTCCTTGTACGTGGTGCTCGAGGTCGTGTAATTTTCCGGAGTATCGTTAGGGGCATTATTGTAGCCATAAGAGTGCACGCCAAGTACATCGAAGTAATCGCGAATCATCCCATCGCGATACTGGTACATGGCTTCGAGGTAGCGCACGTCATCCATAGCGACTCCCTCGAGGTTCACGCCAGTGGGCGCCAGGCCGCCGGCAATTACCGTGGCACTTGGGTTTCCACGCTTTACGCCCCGGTAGCCCACAGCGATTAGCTCCACAAACTCTTCCGGTGACACACTGGCATCCCAGTTGGCGGCCAGGTTCGGTTCATTCCACAGTTCATAGGCTTGCACTTTGTCACCATAGCGACTGGCTATCAGCTCCATGAAGTGCCCGTAGTCTGCGAAGTTCGCTGGCGGACCCTCGTGGAATTCCTTGAATCGGTCCCACCACTCTTGGAGTGACTCTGTGCGGTCGGTCTCCGGCACGTCAACTCGGCTGCCGCGGGCCTGCACCCGGCGCAACCACGCAGGCGCCGCGTACACGCTTAGCAATACGTCCAACCCGTGCCGATTTGCCGCCTCGACGATGCGGTCCACCTGGCCCCAGGTGTACCCCCCGGGAGCGATCTCAATTGCCTTCCATGGTACCTGCTGCTTAATGCCGGTAAACCCGGCGGCCTTTGCTAATGCGAGTACGCGATTGATGTTCGGGTCATAGAAGAGCCCCACCTGTGCAAAAAGCTTTGGCCCATCGGATCGGCCGGTTTGGTCGTTTTGAATGGGCGTTTGCCGAGATGGATCGCGTAGGGCGAGAAACTCGCGTCCAAGCGGGGCAAGCTTAACTTCCTCGGGAGTACCGGCTTTCGCGGGATCGTAGCGAAAGACCGCCCGCTCGAAGTATTGAACCGGATGACGCCAGTCGTCGTCTGCAGGCAACATACCGGAGATTGGCAGTCCAAACGTCTTGACTCCGCCGTGCGCTTGGAAGAACTGAAGAAACGCAAAGCGCACCGTGTGCCCGGTCTCCGGAAAGTGACGCTGCGCCGACGTCTGCTCTACCGCTTCCTCCCTGGCAAAGAAACGCCAGTGCGGATAGAGCAAGCGGCCGATGGGACTGAGACGCACCTGGTCGCGCCCCGACCACCACTCCAACCGAGCGTTTTCGAAATACTGAACGACTAGGCCGTCTTCTTGCTGCTCATTCGTCAGCGGGGCACCGAGCACGGCTTGGCCCCCCATCTGCTCAAAGTAGCGGTGCATAGCGCCCTGCACGACGGGGTCATTGGCAGCGGAGCGACTCGCCTCCGTACTCGCGATGAGAGGTGCAGGAAGGAGTGTGAGACACCAAATTACGAGCAGCAATCGAACCTGCCACCGTCGTAGTTCACCGCTACCCATTGTGCTCAATCTCTTCCCTCTAGATGCACTAATTGGTAGGTATGACTCTTGCACAAGCGCTATTCAGGCTGGGTCTTTCGCCGTGGTGGGATTCTGCGAATGCAGACGATGTGGTCACAGGAACTTCACGCGCGCTGTGCATGGGGTGATCGCGAAATAGCATTCACACTGCCACATTATAGCAGATTCACGTACTCCTCTTTACCTTCCACCTCAAGTTTCATTGTATTATCCTCTTCCCTTTACATTGACCACGATTAGGCTCAAGAGTCTTCCGGTTTCTTGCCAAGAACTAGCTCTTGGCAACACTCGCCAAGTGTGTGCGCAGCTCTTCCGCCGCTCGCTTCCAAGTGAAGCGAGCGGCGCGCTTCTTTCCACCAGCGATAAGCTGCTCCCGTGTGCTCTCGCATGAAGCGAGGCGCACCAGCGCCTCGCCAATTGCATTCACGTCCGATGGCTCTACGAGGATTGCCGCATCGCCTGCAACCTCCGGCAGGGATGAAATGTTACCGGTTATCACCGGCGTCCCGCAGGCCATGGCCTCGAGCACCGGTATGCCGAAGCCCTCGTACAGGCTCGGAAAGACGAACGCACTCGCCCCGCAATACAGCGTCGCGAGGTCGTCGTCAGAATCTACTCCGGTCAGGAAGTGCACGCGGTCGGAGACGCGGTGTTCACGCGGCGCATCGAGGATTTCCTCATGGAGCCACCCCGGACGTCCCACGTGCACCAGATGATGCGGAAGACCGGACTCGACGACTCCTTGCATAGCCGCTATCGTGCGCGCAATGTTCTTGCGTGGTTGAATCGTCCCCACCGAAAGGAAGTACGGATGCTCAATGCCGTAGCGTTGGCGTACGGCCTGACGCGCAGCCTGCGAATCTTGAGGACGAAAGACCGGGGCGACGCCACAGTAAAGCACGCTGACTTTCGCCGGATCAACCTGATATGCCGCGAACAGGTCCTGCTGCGTCGCCGCTGAATCAACTAAGACCAGCTCTGCCCTCGCTACGCTGTGCGGCACAACGGTTTCCAAGTACGTGCGCAAGGAATCCGGATATGAATCTGGAAAAAGGCGGTACGAAAGATCGTGTACGGTGATGACGCCCGGAGCGTGCCACAGGGGTGGCAGGGTAAAGTCCGGCGCGTAGAAGACATCCGCCCCTCCGACGAGAAGATCGGCAAAAAGTGGTAGCCGCAACCTATGCCAGATACGTGCCAATATGCGCTCTGATACGGGTAGTTCTCTGCGCGTTACGTTAGGTAGGCTGAGAAGCGGTTGGAGCGCTTGTGAGGATTGCCTAGGTGTCAAGAGCGAGAAACGATCGGAGGGGTTTTGAGCGGCGAGCGCCCCGACAAGCGAGCGCGTATATCGACCAATGCCGGCCGGTTGCGCCGCTGACGTAAAGTCGATGCCTACCTTCATAGCCAACAGAGAGCCACGCTACTAATTTCCACCCGATTTCAGAATCCTAGATACTTAAGTACGTCCAAGCGTCATGTCATGCGTAATCACGGTACACTTGTCCGTGCCTCAATCCGGCTGTGCATATCTTGAACGCGCACTCATTGCAACCGGGGCTAGAGTCTCAGACGGGCGTGGGTAAAATAGTAGCCTGCACCCGGAATGAGCACCAGCCAGTAACTGATGAGCCGGTCAAGGAATGCCACCGCCGCCGCCAGGTCAACCGGTACGTCGAGCAGCAGCATGACCCCCACCATTCCCCCTTCCACTGCGCCGAGGCCGCCGGGTGTGGGAGCCGCAAGCAACAACGCACCGGCCGCAAAGACAAAGAGCAATTGCGGCAATGTCAGGGACACACCCAATGCGTTTGCCACCAGCAGGAAGCGCCCTGCTTCCGCAGCCCACGCCAATCCTGTCAACAGGGCGACGAGCCACAATGGCTGGACAGACTTAAAAACACCGCGCTGGAGCCGCTCAAATCGTTGTCCCAAACTGAGAGGGAAACGCTCCAACATCGTACTGTCCAGGCGCCAAAAGACAAACAAGCCACCCGCCATAATCACAATCAAGATGCTTGCAGCCAGCAGCACTCCCCGCATCTCGGTGAGCAATTCGCCACGCACAAAGACGAGTGCGGTGCCAATTGCGATTACAAGAAGCGCAAGAATGTCAACGACACGCTCCGCAATCACACTGCCGGTGGCGAGAGAAAAGGAGATCTTCTCCCTGCGGCGCAAGACTAGCCCGCGATACAAGTCCCCCATCTTGGCGGGAATGAGGTGGTTGATGAACCAGGAGAGGAAGATCACTTCACCCAGCAAGCGCAGTGGAAACCGATGGCCCAGATTGTGCAGCATGCGCCGCCAACGCAGCGCCCGGGGCACGAGCGTGGTGTAATACACCAGCAGCGCGACCACATAAAGCCGCACGTCTACTTGCCGTATTTCCGACCAGACCCCACGCCAATCCAGGCCAACCACTCGCCATAGCGCGAACAAGAGCGCCACGGCAATGAAGAAGGAGAAGAGAGTCCGTGGACTCAACAACCGCCGCCAGAAAGTGGAAGCTGTGCCTTCTGCTACGTCGTTCGGTTCAACCGGGGAGGCATTTGCGGGGTCGATGATGATGTCACTCGTCTCGTGCGAAGATTTACCTCACTATCATACCGAATAGGTCTCACGCTCCGCGAACCGCGCTGTTGCCTGCGGTATTGACTCTCCTTTACTCTCACACCCACACTGGGCAATCGCTCGCGCGGCTGCAAAACTTACACCCAAACTGCATTCGGTTCATGGTGAAATTGTTCGCGCGGAGCGGATTTCGCATGACGGTGCTGCTGACGACAGCCTAGGATGCCTGGCAGTTGTCCGAGAACACGGTTACACTACAGAATGAAATCGACTGTCAACTGACTCATCCCAAGACTTTATTGCAAGGAGCGCAACACGATGGAGCTTTTGCAGCGGCTATGCGAGACCCCGGGCATTCCCAGCCGAGAAGAGCCAATTCGCAGTGTCATCCGCGCTGAACTGGAGCCACTGGCGACCACAGTCAAAGTTGACGCCTTGGGCAATTTGATCGCCTATCGCCAGGGACAGGGCGGCCCCAAAGTCATGATCGCCGCACATATGGACCAGATCGGGTTCATGGCGCGGCATGTAGACGACAACGGCTTCATTCGGCTGCAGCCCGTAGGCGGCTTTGACCCCCGTACCCTGGTAGCCCAACGGGTACGCGTGCACGGCAAGGAAGACTTGCCCGGCGTGCTTATGCCCGCGACCAAGCCAACGCATCTCCTGGACGAATCCGAACGGGGCAAGGCGTTGCAGCTCGACGACCTGTTCGTTGACGTTGGCCTATCGGGCGAGCGAGCGAAAGAACTTGTCCCTCTCGGCACGCCCATCACATTCGACCGCACGTGCAACGATCTTGGCGACGTAATGGTGTCCCCTGCGATGGACGACAGAGTCAGCGTTTACGTCATGATCGAGGCAATCCGCGGTTTGGGCGAGCATGCGGCTGAGGTATACGCCGTCGCATCTTCGCAAGAAGAGGTCGGATTACGCGGTGCGACGGTCGCGGCCTTTGGCGTGGAACCCGATATCGGACTAGCGCTCGACTCGACGTTGGCAGTAGACATTCCCGGAAGCACCGAAACGGACCGCGTATCGAAACTCGGCGACGGCACCGCCATCAAAATCATGGACTCGTCGCTGATTTGCGATCCGCGCTTGGTGGAACACTGCCGCAAGATCTGCAGTGAAGAGGATATCCCCCACCAGATGGAGATTCTGCCGCGCGGCGGGACCGACGGCGGCGCCATTCAGCGGACGCGGGACGGTGTGCCCGCGATCACGATCTCTACGCCCACCCGCTACGTCCACACGGTCAATGAGATGGTGAACAAACAAGACGTAGCCGCCACGGTAGATCTGGTGCGGCGCTTCATCGAGACCGCTCACGAGATCGACCTTAGCTGGGAGTGAACGTACTGGGCAATGCGACCGGCCGGCTGCGTCCAACGGCCAAGGATTGACCGGACGTGTCCCCGGGCCGGACCTCACCCAACACCAAAGAGCTCAGCTTCCAGTGGGCCGCACCGCTCGACAGGCTTTGGCTTTTTCCAATTTCTGTCGCAAGTGGTCCGACACGACTGAATTGCTGTGTAGCTTAGTCGCTTCGACAGGGTCTGTGCTGAGCCTGTCGAAGTGCTCAGCACAGGCCTGCCGCAGTGCTCAGGACTCGTTTGCAACCCCGTATCACGCACGGGGCAGACCCTGCGCCATCTTGTCGTAGCACGGGTCGAGCACACCAAACCGAGAGGCAGGGCACAGGTTTGTAACCTGTGCTACCGGAGCTCCTTTCCATCTACGGGAGTTCATAGTCTTCTACGGAAGTTCCTACCCATCTACCGGAGTTTTTGCCCTTCTACCGGCGCGCCTATCCATCACCGCAAAGTTGTCCAACCACTCGGTTCTTTTCGACTGAATGCGAAAGCGGTGTGCGCCGGGACGTGCCGATCTTAGAAGGTGTTAGCGATGCCGGCAAGAACCGTTCGTACTTCGACAAGTCCTTGTCGAAGCCGCCTCAGCACGAACGGTTCTGGATCAAGGGATATTCCTGAACTGCCGCCGGTACTCGAGGTGACTCTGCCTTGAGCTAGTTTCCAACTCCCCCAGGATCCTGCACCTGCCTCTGCTTCCTCTGTAAACCCGCTCGCCGTGGACTTTCGCAGAGGATTGCTTGTTTCCCCTCACGTCAATCGCAGGCGGTTTTGTCAGCCTCAATTGGAAGTGCACGCCGGGGAGATTATACTCATAAACGGCAGACCTCTACTCGACATGCGTAACGAGGTAAGCGCGTCCTGTGAATAACAAGGAAGAATTCACTCTACCCGTCTTCAGTTTGCGCCGTAGATTCAATCAGCTGATTCTGCTTGTATTCCTGTTAATTCTGCTGGCCGTTTGGGGCAGCATTGCCATCTATTTTGCCTTTACGAGTATCCGGGAGTTGCTGCAAGCTGATCCTGCCGCGCTCGCCCGTACGGAAGGGGCCGCCGCTCCCGCGATTGCCGTGCCAATCGAGACTTTGCAGCAGCTATCCACGGGGTTACTGCAGGCGCTGGCCGTAGGCATCGTAATCGCGCTCGTCTTGGCATTTATCATGTTCACGTTTGTCACTGCCGGCGTGCGCACCGTAGCTTTGGAGGTCTGGATTCGCCGCATGGGAGCAGGCGACCTGGAGTACAAAGTTGAGATAGAAGGCAACGACGAACTCGCTGAATCGGCGCGGGCCCTCGAGGAGCTCAGGCAACGTTCCATCAAAGCCATGCAACTGGATCTTGTAAAAGAGCTCTCGGAAGACCTGGAACGCAAGAACCAGGAACTGGAGCGCGTCTTGACTGAGCTTCAGCAGACGCAGGAGCAAATAATCCTTCGCGAAAAGCTCGCTGAGCTTGGCGAGCTAACTGCCGGAGTCGCGCACGAGATCAGGAATCCGCTTAATTTCATGAAGAACTTTTCAGAAGCGTCGGATGAACTGCTTGCCGAGCTAAAAGTGACGCTCGATCATAACGCCGCAGAGCTGGATCAAGCTAACCGGCAGCTCATCGATGACATTTGTCAGAGCTTAGCCGAAAACTTGGAACGCATTCGTTCCCATGGCGATCGCGCGAACCGCATTGTGCGCGACATGCTGATGCTCGGCCGCGGCGGCGGCGCGATGCAGCTCGTGGACATTAATGACTTGCTCAAAGAACATACAATGCTTGCCTTCCACAGTGCTTGCGCCCTGGAGCCGGATTTCCGCTTAGACATCGAAGAAGAGCTCGACCAAGATGCAGGTCGAGTGCCCGTAATCTCAGAAAACCTGGGGCGCGTTTTCCTGAATATGGTCGGAAACGCGTGTTATGCAACGGACGAAAAGCGACGACTGCGCGAAGCCCAAGGTGAATCTTACACGCCGACTCTTTGGATTCGGACAAAGAAAGTAGCAGACGCAGTCGAAATCCGCATTCGAGACAACGGCACCGGTATTCCGGCGGACGTCATGGAAAAGGTGTTCAACCCGTTCTTCACGACAAAGCCGGCCGACAAGGGCACCGGCCTAGGCCTCAGTCTCTCGAATGACATCGTGCGACAGCACGGCGGCTCCATTGCGCCCACGTCCGAACCCGGTGAATTCACGGAGATGACAATCTCCATCCCGGTTTCCTAGGACTTGGTGACTGACTCCAAGTGGAGCAGTCCTCGGCTAGCTCGAACGAAGGGGGCAGGGGTTTCCTCCACTGCGGCATAGGACCCAGTCGAGATCGGCAATTTCGCCTACTCTGCGGGGCATCTGCCAGAGCACACCGGTTGGAGACCCAGCCCTCTAGCGCGGGATCCCCTGGCGAACCTCAACGCCCTGTGGATCAGGGGGCTAGCCACCGGCAACTTCCGCTGGTTCCTTGACGGCCTTGTCCTCTACAGCACCGGTTTGAGGGGTAGGAGGACGCGAACTTGCAAAGTCGCAGTCTGGATACCGGGAGCAGCTATAGAAGACGCTCCGCCGCTTGTTGAGTTTGCGCACCACGTCCCCTTCACCGCACTTCGGGCAATCCACGCCAATGGTATCCATGTAGGGTTTCGTGTTCTTGCACTGCGGAAAGCCGCTGCACCCAATGAACTTGCCGAACCGCCCATTGCGAAGGAGAAGAGGCTTGCCGCACTCTTCACAACTCTCGCCGGTTTCTTCCACGGGGGGTCTGACGCGCTCCGCCTCCTGGTCGGCCTTCTCTAACGCGGCATCGAAGCCACCGTAGAATTCCTTGAGGACCGGTGTCCACTGCTTCTCTCCACGGGATATGGCATCCAGGTCTTCTTCCATCCCCGCCGTAAACTCAGGTTTGATGATGTCGGGGAAGTGCTTGACCAAAATGTCTCGCACCACCATTCCCAGTTCTGTGGGCTTAAGGCTGCGTCGTTCTCGCTCAACGTAGGTGCGCTCCTGAATTACCGATAGGATAGGCGCGTACGTGCTCGGCCGGCCGATGCCCTCCTCTTCCAGTGCCCGGATGAGGCTTGCCTCGGTAAAGCGTGCGGGCGGCTGGGTGAAGTGCTGATCCGGCCAAACCTTGCGCAGGTCTACTTCCTCGCCTTCTCCCAATGGGGGCAGCGACTTCTTCTCGTCATCTGCCTCCTCGTCCGCTCGGTAGATCCGATAGAAACCGGGAAACTTCACTTTGGTAGCGGACGCGCGGAAGCGATACGCCAGGCTTGAGCCATCCCGCTGCGGCACGATGTCTACCGATGTAGTCTGCAACAAGGCCGGGCGCATCTGGCTGGCAACGAACCGCTGCCAGATGAGCGTATAGAGCTTGAGCTGGTTGGCGTCCAGAAACTCTCGCATTTGGTCCGGCGTCCGCATCGCGCTGGTGGGGCGGATTGCTTCGTGGGCTTCCTGGGCATTCTTAACCCGCGATGTATAGCGATTTGGTTCTTCGGGTACTTCATCCGCGCCGTATGTCTGATCGATGAACTGCCGCACCTGTGCAATCGCTTCGCCGCTCACCTGCACGGAGTCCGTACGCATGTAGGTGATGAGGCCCACTTGGCCTCCCCCGCCAATCTCAATGCCCTCATACAATTGCTGGGCGAGACGCATAGTGCGCGCGGCGCCATAGCCCAAGCGGCCGGAGGCATCTTGCTGCAAGGTGCTCGTCGTGTACGGAGCGCTCGGCCGCCGCCGCCGCTCTCGTACAGATATCTTCTGCACGGTCCAATCAGCGCTGTCCAATTCCGCGAGGATGCCCTGTGCCGTATCCGCATCGCTAATGTCGGGCTTCTTGCCGTGTACTTGCACGAGCTCGGCGTCGAACTCATCCTGCGTCTTTGACGAAGTCAGCGCGGGCTTGCCGGGTCTCTTCGCGAGCGTGGCGTGAATCGACCAGTACTCTTGGGGATCGAACGCCTCGATCTCCCGCTCGCGGTCCACGATGAGGCGGAGCGCAACCGATTGCACCCTCCCCGCCGATAAACCCCGTTGGACTTTGCGCCAGAGAAACGGGCTCATCTTGTAACCGACCAATCGATCCAGCACCCGCCGCGCTTGCTGTGCGTCCACAAGGTCCGCATTGATTTCGCGCGGTTCCTCCAGAGCGTGCTGCACGGCACTCTTGGTTATCTCGTGGAAAACCACGCGCTTGGCGCTTAGGTCCTGGTTCTTCGTCTTGCGCTTGAGCGCTTCGAGCAGGTGCCACGCTATCGCCTCCCCTTCCCGGTCCGGGTCGGTGGCGAGCAAGATTTCACTTGCTTTCTTTGCCTGCTCCGTAAGCTTCTTGACCGTAGCGCTCTTGTCACGGGGCACCACGTAGGAGGGCGCAAAGTCGTTGTCGACTTCTACGCCAAGTTTGCTCTTGGGAAGGTCCCGGACGTGTCCCATTGACGACTCGACCGCATAGTTGCGGCCGAGGAACTTCTTGATTGTGCGCGCCTTAGTCGGCGACTCAACGACGATGAGTTTCCGTTTTGCCAATGTTTTCACCTATATGATTTGCTACGAGCACGCCTATATTACACTATGCGCTACGGCAAGAGAAAAGGAACTTTCCACACGAGGACCGGGGAACCGACCGCCGCCCATCCTGCCTCTCCACCCAAGTCGTACACTCTACAACAAGACCCTACGCGCTGTCACGCGGGGGAACTGCTGCCGTGGGCACGCTCCCAGGCGTGCAGTTCAGCGACATTCTCCCGAATCTTGCGCACGGCGTCAAGGATTTCATCCATCCGTTGCCGCGAACCCAAGAAGAGCGTGTGCGAGAAAGCGAGCGCTTCAGTTTCAGCAATGCGCTCCGTTTCCGGACACGTGACGCCGGCATAGTCCATCTTTCGCCCATACACCTGCGCATTGAATGGGAAGTTGGTTCGTCCGCAGTTCATTTCGGTAAGCGCCGGGTTCTTGTAAAGCGGCGCAGTCTGGCCCGTGCTCGTTGGAACACCTTCAGCCTTCAGCGCGGCCAGAAAGGTGTCGCGTTGAATATCCTCGAATTCCGCGCCCAAGAAACGCCAATGCCAGATATAGAAGCTCCACCGCGTCACTCGAGGGTCCCACACCAAACTATCCACACCAGGGACCTCAGCCAATCCCCGTATCAGATAGCGGACGTTTTCTTCTCGGGTCGCAATCTGCTTTGGCAGACGCTCCAGGCTGACAAGCCCCAGCGCTCCGATCCATTCCGACATGCGCAAATTGGTGGCTGGCAACGATTGCGCCGGTTTCGGGCGTCCCACAATGCCGTTCACGTGGTGAAAACCGTACAGCCGCGCGCGGAGATCGTCCCGGTCGGTTAGCACCATGCCGCCTTCACCTAAAGGCAACACCTTACTACCCTGAAAGCTGAAAGCCCCAGCGTCCTCGATCGCGCCCACGCCGCGGCCTCGCCACTGGCTGCCGTGGGCATGGGCACAGTCGCCAACGAGCGTAATGCCATGTTTGTCTGCCAGTGAGCGCAACGCGTCCAAATCGGCCGGCATGCCCCCATTGTGGACACACATGACCGCCCGTGTCTTGGGCGTAACGGCGGCGTCGCACTTGCCGGCATCGATGTTGTACGTGCCGGGTTCAATGTCCACGAAAACAGGCACCCCGCCCACAGCAATTACCGCCGTGGGCACAGTTATCCACGTGGCGGCCGGGATGATGACCTCATCGCCGGGCTCGACGCCTACTGCCTTCAGGGCCAGTTCCATACCTATCGACCCCGTAGCGACCGCTACGCCGTGCCGCGCGTCTTGAAACGCGGCAAAGGCGTCTTCAAATCGCCACACCCACGATTCCGCGCCCTGCGACTTGGAGCGCGTCCATGCCCCGCTCTGCAAGACTTCCATCAGCGCTCGCTCGTCGCGCTCATCGTGTACCGGCCAGGCTATAGCGAGCGGCACGTCAACGATTGGCGTTCCACCGGTCAATGCAAGTTTTCCCATGTATGGGTCATCCTCATGTGTTTATCAGGGCTGATGGTAGTTACGCACCTGGCAGGCTGGCCTGCCGCCACACGGACAAAGTACGTCAGAAGGTCATTGGAGGTTTTGTCCGAACTCCTTGATTCTGACGAAGGACTCAATCCAAAAGCAAGTTTTGGCTAGTGTTCCGCAATCTTCTCCTGCACCAATACCCGAAAACCACCCAAACCATCGGGCCAGATCAGGTCGGTGATGGCGCGCTTGGCGCGCTGCGTCTCTGCCGTGGCAGGCCGGACCGCCAGCGCGGCCAACTCCTCGCCAATGCCAAGTCCCATGAGGTACTCCGCTTGAGACTGCAAACTGACCGTACCCAGGCCGAATGCCTCACCATACTCCACAAGCGCGGAAAAGTTTACGTGGGCGGTGATGTCCTGGGAGCCGATGCGGTCATAGGGGTTCTTGCCGACACGATGGCGGTGGTAGCAGGCGAGTGTGCCATCGACCCAGCGTGCGCTGCACAGCTCCTGCCACGTAGCGCCATAGTCTATAGTGAGCACCGTGCCCTGATTCAAGACCTGTGCAAGGGTTTGCCACCGCGCCAAAGCCGCCAGGCAAATCTCGCCCTGCCAACCTTCCGGCGGCCGACCCAGTCGCTCCACGTAAGCTCCAAGTTCCGGGCAGGACGGAGCGTCATGCACTTCGTAGAGCCGACCTTCGCGCACTGTCACGTAAAGTTCCTGCAACGCACCGCCCTTAACTCGTACCCGATGTACCGGCAAGGCGTCCAGAAACTCGTTGGATAGCACGATGCCGTATACTGGCGCCGAAGGGGCATGGCTTATGTCAATGGGTTGCGCGGCAACCGCGGCGAGCGCCTCCCGCTGTGCGACGTTTGGACCGGGACCACGGTCAACCAACTGGTAGCGTGTACTCTCCCAACACCGCGGCATCTCATTGCGCAACCCATTGAGAATGTCCCACGCCAGGATACCCCGTCCCGCTCCCATCTCCACCACGTCAAAGTGCTGGGGTTCGCCAAGTTCTTGCCAGACCCGCGCCACGTGACGGGCAAGATATGCGCCAAAGACCGCGTGAAGCTGCGGGGACGTGTAGTAGTCATGCGGCGGGCCGGCGTGAAGCTCAGACACAGGACTCCCACCGGAGTGTGAATGTCTGTCAGCGGGCTCTTCGCTCGCATCACGGTGACCTGGGGATGCAGTGTAGTAACCCACTCCCGGCGCATAGAGCGCGGTCTCCATATACTCCGCAAATGTTATCCTGCCCTTTTTCGCGATCGCCGCGCGCACCAGGTCCTCTGCCGTCATAGTGCCGTACTTTCATCGGGGGGAACTGCCTGTTGCTTGGCAGTGCTCTAGACGAGTGTTGTCACTTCGTTGTGCAAGGGAAGCAAAGCGTCAACAAGCTGTCCGCGCGGTAAAGCGCTGATAAAGAAGGAAGTGAAACGAACAGCCGCCAGCAGACTTGCCTGCTAGGCCGCTCGTCTCTGTGCCGTACACCTTAGCCTGCATCTCAATCCCGCCCACTGTCAACTCATGATCAAGGTGCACCTTGCCTCCTTTCTGTACAATAGAGAGCAATACGGCAGCGGACAACACGACGTGAGATCGAGGGAGGTTTGGGGAATGGCGCTGCGAAGCCAAAAGCTACGAGACCTCAACCGCCAAGGCGATGCCCTGCGCATGGGCATGGACTGGACAGTTGACGATTTGGGCAAGCCGCAGGTGCTGGTGGAGAGTGTGACCGGCTGTTCCCACCCGTCCAGCGTGCATCTCGGCGACCTGGTTGAACAGGCCAAGTTCGGCGTCTACACGCGCGGCGGCAAGCCCGCCGAGTTTTACTGCACCGACATCTGCGACGGCGTGGCGCAAGCCCATGCCGGCATGAGCTATAGCCTGCCCTCGCGGGACATTATCAGCTACATGACGGAGATCCACGCCCTGGCGCATCCCCATGACGCCATGGTGTGCATTTCCACTGCCGACAAGGCTGTGCCCGGCCACCTGATGGCCATGGCGCGCGTGAACCTCCCGGCCATCCACATTCCCGGCGGCACCCAGACGAACGGCCCTTGCAACATGTCGTCGGAGCTCATGTACCCGCTCGGCATCATGCGCGACAAAGGGCAGATCACCGAGGAAGAGCTGATCGCCAAGCAGAAGCACGCCTGTCCCACGCCCGGCGCGTGCCAGTTCATGGGCACTGCCAGCAGCAATCAAGTGATCGCCGAGGCGCTGGGCCTCGCATTGCCGGGCAGCGCGCTCATACCGGCCGCGCTCCGCGAGCTCACCCGCATGGCCCGCGACGCCGGCGAGCAGGTGATGACATTGCTGGAAAAAAATATCCGGCCCCGCGACATTCTGACGCCGGAGGCGTTCCATAACGCGCTTGTGCTCCACGCCGCCGTCGGAGGCTCAACCAACCTTCTCATCCACCTGCCTGCCATCGCCGCGGAGGTCGGCATCGAGATCCGTCCGCAGCAGTTTGACGAGATTGGCAGAAAAGTGCCGGTGCTGACCGACGTGAAGACCTACGGCACCCATCCGGTGGAGTACATCTGGTACTGCGGCGGCGTGCCGGCCCTGATGAATGAGGTCAAGGAATTCCTGCACCTCGACTGCCTTACGGTGACCGGTAAGTCCATCGGCGAGAATCTGGACGACCTGGCAGAGTCCGGCTGGTTCGAGGAGATCGCAGGATATCTGGACAACCACGGCGTCCGCAGGGAAGAAGTGCTCTATCCGATTGAGAAGCCCTACAAATCGGGCGGCACGATTGCCGTGCTTACCGGCAACCTGGCGCCGGAGGGAGCGGTGATGAAGCACGTCGCCGCCGACCCGCGCACGCACCAGATGACGGGACGTGCCGTGCCCTACGACCGCGAAGAGGATGCGATTGAAGGCGTCACAAACGACGAGATCAAACCCGGCGACGTGATGGTCATCCGGTACGAGGGGTTGCGTGCCTCCGGCATGCCGGAAATGTACTTCTGTACTACCGTCATCTCAGCGCGTCCCGATCTGGAAGCAAGCACCGCCATCATCACCGACGGCCGCTATTCCGGCGCCGCCAAAGGCCCGGCCATCGGCCATGTGATGCCGGAAGCCGCTCTGGGCGGCCCGCTTGCTCTCGTGGAAAAGGACGACCTTATCGAAATTGACGTGCCCGCGCGCTCGTTGGCAATTGTGGGCGTAAAAGGTGAGCGGCGGTCGCCGGAGGAAGTTGAGCAGATCCTTTCGGAGCGCCGCAGCCGCTGGCAGGCGCCCGCGCTTGCGCACGAGTCCGGCGTGCTTTCGCTCTATAGGCGCGAGTCTGTTACCTCCACAAACGGTTTGCCGGCAAGTGTCACAGCACGCCCACAGGCAGAATCAACCCCACGCCCATGAGCGCGCGGTCGCCCTATCCACTGTATGCCGTTCTGACGTTGGCATTGCATGCCCAAGGTCTGGGGAGGTCGCTGGGCGCGATCTCACGACCCGGCATCGAGGATGTCTACGCGGCGATTGAGCGCGTGGGCTGGGTGCAGATCGATACGCTCCAGGTCGTCAACCGCGCGCACTACGTCACACTTTGGAGCAGGCTGGGCAGCTACGACACCTCGCTTCTGGATAGACTCCTCTTTGACGACGGCAATGCATCGCCCACCAACAATCGGAGACTGTTCGAGTACTGGGCGCACGCCGCCTGCATCATCCCCTTGACCCTCTACCCGTATTTGCTGCCGCGCATGCGCAGCTACCGGGAGGGCGATAACAAGTCGTACCGGAATTGGCTGGCCAATGCTGAGAAACAGCAATTTGTGAAAGATGTCTACGCAGCGGTGCGGGAAAGCGGGGGCTCCCGCGCGGCAGACTTTCGCACCGAGAAGCGCGCACCGGGAACATGGTGGAACTGGGACGATGCAAAGGTCTCACTGGAACATCTCTACAACATTGGCGAACTCGCAATCGCCAACCGCGTAAACTTCCAGCGTATTTACGACATTCGTGATCGTGTGCTGCCGTCCTGGGTCAATAGAGAAGAGCCAACGGAGGAAAAGGCGCTAAAGCACTTGCTGGAGATTTCCATGCGGGCATTTGGGGTCTGCACGCCGGAGCAAGTCGGTAACTACTTCAAGCTCAAGGCCAGCGAGGCTCGGCCCCTGGTGAGAGGGCTGATGGAAGATGGCACGTTCGCCACTGTTCAGGCCCAGCTCGCAGATGGTGGAACGCACGATCTCCTCGTGCATCGCGAAAACCTGCCGCTGCTGGATGCCGCGGCAGATGGCTCCCTTCGCGTCCGCCGGACGACGTTTCTCAATCCCTTCGATAGTCTCTTCTGGGCCAGAGGCCGTGACCGCGCCATGTGGAATTTCCATCAGAAGTTGGAGTGCTATGTGCCTGCGCCCGAGCGGAAGTGGGGATACTTCTGTCTGCCAATCTTGAACAAGAGACGCCTGGTCGGCCGCTTTGATCCAAAGCTGGAACGAAAGACCGGCCTGCTCCGGCTGAAGGCGCTTCACCTTGAATCCGGCGTGAAGCCGAGCGACCGGCTGGCGGCCTCCGTCGCCCGCGCCATGCGCGACTTCATGCGCTTTCACGACGCGACGGACCTTGTAATCGAACGCAGCGACCCCACGGAGTTTGGCACAAAACTCATGGCTGCAATGTAAGCCAACGAGACTCCATACCAGACTCTAGCAACCATACGCCGCGGGGCACTTCTCGGAGACCCGGAGGGATTCCGATGCAGATAGTAGCGCGGGGGCTTGTCCCCCGCTGCTTGGTGAGCAAGATGCATACCTTTTCAGGCAAGGTATCTAGATGTTTCGTTGAGGATCCTTCTATGCTGAATGGAGGCAATTAGATGCAGACAGTCACGGTAAAGAGCCACGAACGGCTCCAGCACGTCGTGGTCACCGACTCACACGCACTCGTCGCGGACGAGCCGCCGCCGGAGGGCGAGAATCTCGGTCCCAATCCCTATGAACTCCTGCTGGCCGCGCTCGGCACCTGAACGGCCATGACGCTGCGGCTGTATGCCGACAGGAAAGCGTGGGACTTGGGTTCAGTGCGGGTGGAACTCAGCCACGAACGCGTACACGCCCGCGACTGCGCGGAGTGCGAGCAAGAAGGCAGTTCCAAAATCGACCTCATCCGGCGCTACATCGTCGTCTCCGGCGCAATTGACGAAGCCCAGGCCAAGCGGCTCCTGCAAATCTCCGAGCGCTGCCCGGTGCACCGCACGCTTGAGGGCGGCCCGACAATTCTCACTGAGCTCGATGTAGTGCCGGGTTAAAAGCACTCTCATTGCGTAGGTCATCTAAGCCGGAGGAGAAGCCGAGAGTCGCAAGCTGGGAGACCCGCACTCGACGGCATGTGCGACCGGAGAAGATCGGATAGATTCCCGCTTTCGCGGGAATTGTAAGAGTCAGTTAACTCGTTGACAGATTTGATAGAAGACTCATGGGAGTAAAACTCTGCTCTTGCCTGAATACATGTCATTCCGAACGGAGCGCAGCGAAGAGAGGAATCTAAGATGTTGAGCCTATTGGGCGACACGTTGCATGGGCCCTAGATTCCTCGCTCCGCTCGGAATGACATGATCTGTCAACACTGCCAATTTGGGAGAGAATTCTGTCAACGAATT